>JAVBUL010000230.1:0-28895 GCA_031555415.1 Lachnospiraceae bacterium
AACTAAATATGTAAAAAAGTCAAATAAAGACCGTTGTTATAGCGGATATGGAGGTAAGAATGAAAAAAATAACAGATTTTCTGGTAGATAAAAGAAACTTTATACTTATTTTTGTTACAGTGTTAACTATAATAAGTGTTATATTAATGTTAAAGGTTAATATAATAACAGATATGCAAGAATATCTTCCTAATGATTCATCAATGAAGCAAGGGGTTGATTTGCTTGGTGATGAATTTACGAATATGCCAACAAGCAATACAATAAGGGTAATGTTCGATGATTTGAGTGAGCAGGAAATAGAAGATATAAAAGTAAAGCTTAGCCAAATTGAATATGTAGACTCAGTTGATTATGTTGCAGAGGATGAGCATTACAATAAGGATAACCACACATTATTTGTATTAAATATTACTTATGACTTTGATACAGATGAAATGGACAGTATTGAAGATGCAGTTTCATCTGATTTTAAAGATTATGATATGGTTTATTGTCTGGATAAGGATAGTGGAGAAGGTCTGCCTTTATGGATTATGGGAGCTGCGCTAGTTATTATGATGGTTATTTTATTCCTTATGTGTAATTCATGGATAGAACCATTCTTGTTTTTAATTGCGATTGGAATGGCAATTGTAATAAATATGGGAACAAATGCATTTTTAAGTGGAGTATCCAATATCACATATTCGATAGCATCTATTTTACAGCTAGCTTTATCAATGGACTATTCAATAATTCTTATGAATCGCTATCGTCAAGAGCTTAAAATAACTGAAAATAGGCCACAAGCGATGAAAAGTGCAATCAGAGGCGCGTTTTCATCAATTACAAGCAGCTCGGTAACAACAATTGTTGGTTTACTCGTACTATGCTTTATGAGCTTTAAAATTGGTGCAGATATGGGAATTGTTTTGGCAAAAGGTGTATTTATAAGTCTTGTCAGCGTATTTACAGTACTCCCGGCATTGATTATTATTTTTGATAAATTAATTCATAAAACAAATAAGAAGGTTCTTAATTTTTCAATGAGAAGAATCGGAAATTTTAGTTATAAAGTAAGATATGTTGTACTAGGTGTTTTTATTGTATTTTTCATAGCACTTATGGCAACAAAAGGTACAACAAAGATATCTTATTCTATGAAAAATATTAGTGAAATAAATGATATTTTCCCTAAATCAAACACGATAGTAATGTTATATAATAATGAGGATGAAGAGGCAGTTGCAAGCCTGATTCCGGATTTAGAAAAAGAAGATGGTGTAGAAAGTGTTACAGCATATGGAAATACATTAGGAAAGAAATATTTATCACAGGAAATGGCAGTTGTAATAAACGGTATGTCAGAAATGCAAATTGATGCAAGTGTACTCAATCTTATTTATTATGATTATTTTAAGGATGGAGAAATTGCTACATTAAAATTATCTGATTTCATAGGTTTTCTTCAAAAAGATGTAATGACTAATGAAGCATTTGCATCAAGCTTTGATGAAAACAGTAAAACTCAAATACAAATGTTAGCATTGTTTAGCAGTAAAGAAGAGCTGACAAAAGCAAGAAGTAGTGCAGAACTATCAGGACTATTTGGTATTGATAATACATTAATTAATCAGCTATATGCGATGAGTGGTGCAGATGCAATGAGTATACAGGAGCTGTTACAGGTTATTTCAAGTAATCAAGATATACTAGCTTCTATATCAAAGGATGAAGCTAATGCTATGCAAATGCAATTAATACAGACTATAGTTGGTGCAGTTATGCAAGATAAAGAATTTTCAGCAGCTGAGATGACACAATTGTTTGGTGGAATATCAGAAGCACTTAATGAACAAACCATGCAAGTACTTTATACTCTATATTTTAGCAGTTATAATACGGATTCTACGTGGCAAATGTCAATATATGAACTTTTTTCTCATTTAATAAGCAGTATGGTAAATGATGAAAAATATGCAATGTTTTTTAGTGACGATATGAAAGCTGAGTTAGAGGGTTCACAAAGTCAACTTGAAAACGGATTAAAGCAGTTAAAGGGTGAGAATTATTCTCTTCTTATGATTTCTACAAGCTTACCTGAAGAATCAGATGAAACTGATGATTTCATTTCAAATTTTGAGGAGGATTGTGAAAAGCTTGAAAATGATTATTACCTTATCGGAAATTCACCAATGATACATGAGATGCTATCATATTTTGATGATGAATTAAATAAGATTACAATATTGACAGCACTTTCTATTTTTATAGTAGTAATGCTTACATTCCGCTCACTTATAATACCGGCAATACTTGTATTAATCATTCAAGCTGCTGTATATGCAACTACAGTAATAATGGGAATCCAAGGAATGAGTATTCATTATTTGGCATATTTAATTGTACAGAGTATCTTGATGGGAGCAACTATTGATTATGGAATATTATATACGACTTATTATAGAGAAAAGCGTAGTGAGATGGGTATAAATGAGGCAATCATACAGGCATATAACGGTTCTATTCATACAATTTTGACTTCTGGATTGATTATGGTAGTAGTTACAGCAATATTAGGATATGCTTTTAAAGACCCGACAGTTGGTCAGATTTGTCATACGATTTCAAAAGGTGCAGCAACAGCAATAATACTCATTTTATTTATACTTCCGGGAATACTTGCATCGTTTGATAGATGGATAGTAAAGAGAAAAGATGTATTAGAAGAAAAGGAGGCAGCAGATGAATAAGATAATTTGTATTGGAAGACAGTATGGCAGCGGTGGTAGAGTGATTGGTGAAGCAGTAGCAAAAAAGCTTGGTATTAGTTTTTATGATAAAGATTTACTAGATGAAGCATTAGCAAAAACAGATTTACCACAGGAAGCTCTAAGAAATGCAGATGAAAAAAGAAAAAATCCATTTATGTATTCCGTTTATTATCAAGGAAAAGATAAAGAATATTATGGAATGGATGCTAGCTCAATTTTATTTGAAATGCAGAAAAAAATTATTCTTGAAAATGCTAAAAAAGGTGATTGTGTTTTTGTTGGAAGATGTGCTGACTTTATTTTATCAGAGTGTAAGGATATAAGTGTTTTAAGTGTATTTATTGTGGCACCGATGAAAGATAGAATTGCACGAATTATGGAACGTGAGGGTATTGATGAAAAGTCAGCATCAGACAAGATAAGGAAAATTGATAAAAAGAGAAAGGCTCATTATGATTATTATACAGGAAAGGATTGGGGTAAGCCATCTGATTACGATATAATAATAAACTCATCTCGCTGGGGAGAGCAGGGCAGTGTTGAACTTATAGAAAAGATAAATTTATAGGATTAAATTGTTTATATTAAAAATGGGTTCGTGTAATTTAAACGAATCCATTTTTGCATCGAAACTTAGTCCATATATAATTTTACTTTTTTCAAATTTTGATAAATACAGTAAGTTACAAACAGAATAAGTAATGTGGCTAGTATCTGAATAAGTAAAACATATTTTGAAAAAACCACACTTATTCCCAAAAGCAAAAGTGGAGCAATCATACCTACAATAATAGTTAATAAAACAGATATTCCCTGTTTTACAGCATAGTATTCAGTGGTCCAATCGTACTTTGGAAACTTTACATTAAAAAACATTCCAATTGTAGAGATAAAAAGCGAAAAGGCAAGTGGAATTAGAAACATAAAAATAGTTTGTAAAAAGTCTGCCTTTAATGCTAATGAAAATAAAATACTTCCAATCAAAGAAGATGGAATAAGTACTGTAAGGTTAGCTGCGATTTTCGAAATAAATATAGTCTCCGCTTTTACAGGTGCACTGCACATAAGCCAGCGGCTTTTTCCCTCAAGAGATAAAGAGGAAGAAGTCGTTGAGGACATTCCTATAAAAAGTGCCAAAAGGAAAGGAACACTGGACATATAATTTTCAACAAATTGTCCCTCAAACCCTAATCCTGCAATGATTTTTGAAGGATTTACAATTAATACTCCGACTCCGGCAACAATAAGTAGTAGTGAACCAATACAAGAATTAAAAGCATAAATAGTGCAGGAAATCAAACGCCTCAGCTCTTTTTTATATAAATTTTTAAACGGAGAGGACATTTTCAAATCATTCATATGATATTTTACATGTCCGGAATGTGATAATAATGCTGTATTGATTTTTGAATAAAATTTTGCTGTAAAAGCTATAAATAAAGTACATAGAACAATTGATATAAAAGCAAATAGACTATATTGAATCCAATCATTATTTCTAATCGCATCTGAAAAAATGCCTGCAATAGGATAAAAGTGCTTTACACTATTTTCAACAGCAATACCTAAGTCTGTAAGTTGTTTAGTATCTACTTTATTAAGAGTCGTGGAAAAGTATAAAATGCCTATTATAAGTATTGTATTTAAAACTAAAGAAAATACATTTTTGTGTTTAAATCGCACTGCAATGGCTGTAATCAGTACTCCTACAGCACAGGCAATCACCATCGGAATAAGGGGTGCAAGTAAAAGTGCAAGTAAAAGCATTACATAAACAGATATAGATGCATCTGTATTTATTCCATAGAGAACAATCGATGGTGCAAGGACTATGAAACTAATAAGTAGATTCATAATATATACAAAGGTCATTCTGCTTAAAACGACAATGGAACTGCTAATAGGCAGGGACATAATCATATCATAGTCCCGAAGCCCAAACAATACACCACTGCTTTTCATAAAGGTCAATACCAAAGTAATAATGGAACAAAGCATTAACATAAGGGCTGGTAATATATCAACAAGACCGAATCTTACAGCTCCATATGAAACCATGGTACTATATGCAATCATTATAATAACTATCAAAATATAAGAAAACCCCATAAAGAGCATGCGTCTTTTTTCTTTTTGGTTATGTGAGTGAAGTACCTTATTTATACCAAAAAGATTTAATAACTGTATTTTTAGTAAAAGTTTGTATTTAGTCAACCTTTGCCACCTCCAAGAATATTTCTTCAAGACTGCTATCCCCTAAAACATCTTCAGTTTTTCCGCTGGTAATAAGCTTTCCACCCTTTATAATAGCGATTTTATTACAAAGTTTTTCGGCAACCTCCAAGACGTGAGTAGAGAAAAAGATAGCACTTCCACCGGCACATAAATCTTTCATCATGTTTTTTAGATGAAAAGAGGCTTCAGGATCAAGCCCTACAAATGGTTCGTCAAGCACAAGTAAGAGAGGTTTGTGGATAAAAGCACCAATAAGTGCGATTTTTTGCTTCATGCCGTGAGAATAAGAACCGATTAAATCACCCAGATTATCAGTCATTCCTATTAAATTGGCATATTGCTTAATACGCTCAGTACGTTCAGTACGTGAAACCGAAAACATATCACCTATATAGTTTAGGTATTGAATTCCGGTCAGATATTCATAAAGGTCAGGATTATCAGGAATATATGCAGTAACAGACTTACACTTTACTGAATCTTTTTTTACAGAGTATCCGTCGATTTGAATCTCGCCTTCTTCAAAGTTCATAACACCTACTGCGGCACGGATGGTCGTGGTTTTACCCGCACCATTATGCCCTATAAAACCATAAATATCTCCGGATTCAACGGTAAGATTCAGTGAATCAACAGCCTTTTTTGAGTTAGAATAAGTCTTTGAAAAGTTTTTAATTTCTAAAATACTTTTTGCCATAATAAATGTCCTCCTTATTTGATTGTTTTCGGTGGCGTAATTACAAGTCCAAGTGTACGCATTTTTCTTTCAGGTGTAGGCTGATTCTCTGTCAAAGGCTTAATTAGTTCACCAATGCTTAACATCAAAGAATTTAATTCTTCTGTGGTGGCGTAAAAAGGGGCATAAGAAAATCCCGAACCGTCTCCTTGTATATCAATATCTTTTTGTGAGGTGTATTCCTGAAACTCCCGAAGAAGTCCCATTGTATATTGCTGAAAAAGATTCATATATACTTCCCCTGAATTTTCCTTTAGTTTCTTTTCTATATCTTCACCAAAATCTATAGAGGCGGCATAAACTTTTTCTTTTACATTTCTAACTTGTTTTTCTTCCACCACTTTAATAATACCGTCTGCTGTCATCCTTTTTAAGTAGCGGTAAAGAGTAGCTTGTGGGATATCACTGTGAATCTCGGCTAACTGCTTTGTAGTTACAGGTTGTTTTGATTGTATTTCAGTTAATAATTTACATTTTATTGGATTTGCAAGACATTCCATTAATAAGTCATTCATTTTATTATATCTCCTTTATTATAGATATAATAATATTATCTATATGATTATATTATCACGTTGATAATATAAAATCAATTATAAATTTTATGAATCTTATAAATTGTTAAATATATTAAATTCAGCAAGAACAGTTGTTCTTTTTTTTGCTTTGTGTTAATATTAGGTTATTAAATAATCGGAGGTATACAATGAAAATAGGAGAAGTAGGTCTATTAACAAATGATGTGGTAAGACTATCAGATTTTTATAAAAAACTGTTGGGAGTGGATAATCAAAGCTTGGATGAGGTTCATCAAACAATTATTTCAGAAGAAACCATGCTTACTGTCTATAATGATGGAACAGTTAAAACAAATGAAAATGTGAATATGTGTTTAGCATTTACCGTAGAGGATTTAGACAGTGAATATTTAAAGGTGAAAGAGTTGGGGGCAGAGATTATTTCTGAACCTAAAAGACAGCCATGGGGAGCGTGTAATATGAGTTTCTATGACCCGGATAGAAATATTATATACTTAAGACAATTAAGTTAGCATGAATGGAGGAGGAGGGTACTAAATGTCAAAAGAATTAACGAATACACTAGTAGTTGAGATAAGGGATATTCTTGATACAGCAAGAAAAAACGTTGCAAGGGAAATAAATAACGAACTAATCATATCATATTGGAAGATTGGTGAGATTATAGTTCGTTATGAACAAAATGATAGCATTAGAGCAGCATATGGTGAACAAACATTAAAGCAGCTTTCAAAAGCGTTGACCGCAGAGTTCGGAAGGGGATTTTCGAGGTCTAATTTACAGAATATGAGGTCATTTTATTTGGAATATGAAAAATGCCAATCAGTGACTGGTAAATTGACATGGACACATTATTGTGAGTTATTAAGCATCTCAGATAAGGATAAGCGTAGTTTTTATGAAAAGGAAGCTATTAATTCAAATTGTACAGATAAAGATGCTTTGACAGCGGAGTATGCATTGGGTGGATTATCAAATAATATCTTTGCTTCTAAATATACTTACTACATTCCGGAAAAGGAACAGTTGATAGCAGAGGTTGAAAAGGTAATTAATAGGTGGAATGAGAGGAATGAAGATGAATGATATTAAATGGATTTTCTTTGATGTAGGTTCAACTCTTGTTGATGAGACTGAGGCATATAACCATAGAATATGTGAAGCAATAAAAGACACAGATATAACCTTTGAGCAGTTTAATGAAAAAAGAATGGAATTTGCAGAACAAAACTTAAAAGGTGATTTAGAAGCTTTTAAATATTTTGGACTTGTAAAACCACCTTGGCACAAAGAAGATGAGATTCTATATGCAGATGCAGAGGATATTCTAAGTATGTTGTATAATAAGGGCTATAAAATAGGTGTTATTGCGAATCAATCACTAGGAACAAGTGAGCGTCTTGAAAAGTGGGGGCTTTTAAAATATATAGATATTGTTGCTGCCTCTGCGGAATTGGGAATATCAAAGCCTGATGAAAGAATCTTTATGAAAGCCTTAGAAATGGCAGATTGTTTGGCAAAAGAATCAGTAATGATAGGTGACAGACTTGATAATGATATATATCCTGCGAAAAGACTAGGAATGAAAACTATATGGATAAAACAGGGATTTGCAATATACCAAAAACCTAAAATTAGTGATTATGAACCGGATTATACAATAAGTAATCTGACAGAACTTAAAAAAATAGTTTTTGCTTCTCAATAAACATAGAGCAATAAAACGTCAAGTTTGTAAAATGTATTTTACAAACTTGACGTTTTTAATAAATTATACTAATCTTATTTTAAGAAAATAAGTGAGGTGTAAAATATGATAGAACGAAAGGATTATCTTGATGATTTAATTAGTCTTAAAGATAAAAATATAATAAAAGTAGTTACAGGTATAAGAAGGTGTGGGAAATCAACCATGTTTGAATTGTACCAAGAGTATCTTTTACAAAATGGAATTAATAAGGAACAAATAATTTCTGTTAATTTAGAAGATGGCGATTATCGTAATATTCGTACAGCTGAGAATTTATATGAATATGTAAATGAAAAATTATTAAATAGTATAAAAAATTATGTATTTCTTGATGAGGTTCAGCAAGTTGAAAACTTTCAAAAAGCGGTTGATTGGCTTTACGTAAAAAAGAATGTAGATTTATATATTACAGGTTCAAATGCATTTCTTTTGTCAGGTGAATTAGCTACATTACTTTCAGGCAGATATATAGAAATAAAGATGCTGCCATTGTCATTTAAGGAGTATGTTTTGGCATTTCAGGATAACAAAAATAATTCACAGTTATACATGAACTATTTATCAAATAGCTCATTTCCGGGGACATTAGAATTAGAAAGAAAGCAAGACATACGAGCATATTTGGAGGGAATATATAACACGATATTACTAAAAGACATTGTAACAAGAAGAAAAATCTCTGATCCATCAATGCTTGAGAGCGTAATTGAGTTTATGTTTGATAATATTGGTAATATGTGCTCATCTACTAAGATAGCTAACTCGATGACATCCGCAGGTAGAAAGATTAGTGTTCCGACAGTAGAGAGTTATTTATCTGCATTAGCAGAAAGCTATATTTTATATAAGGTAGGGCGTTATGATATAAAGGGGAAGCAGTATTTATCTACAGGCTCAAAATATTATGTTGCAGATATTGGACTTAGATATTTTCTATTAGGTGGGAGACAAACCGACCTTGGGCATATTTTAGAAAATATTGTTTTTCTTGAATTAATTAGAAGAGGATATGAGGTTTATGTAGGAAAAGTTGGAGATGCAGAGGTTGATTTTATAGCAATAAATAGCGAAGGAGAAGAGTATTATCAAGTGTCTCAAACAGTGCTTGATCCAAATACTCTAAAATGTGAGTTATCTTCGCTTGATGCAATTAGAGATCATAATCCTAAATATTTACTAACTATGGATTATACACCAATGACATCACATAATGGAATTAAGCAAATTAATGCATTAGAATGGCTTTTAAAATCTTAAAAATTTTTTAGACATTTTATTACCTTCGATCGTATTTATATTAGGGAGAATTAATATAGATTTTTTCGCAGAGCCAAATATTAGGTTTGGCTCTTAAAAACAAAAATATATTTGAATGGAGGGGTATAATGAAAAGAAAAATAAATAGCATAAGCTTAATATTTATTATTGTATTTACAGTTCTAATGGGATGTGGAAATGAAGAAGCAACTGAAATGAAAACAAATGCCCAAAATGCTATGGAAGGAGCTTCGACGCAAACCTTATCAGAAGCAGAAATAAAAAATGAGGTATCTAATAAAATAGCAGATTTTTCTATTGAGCTATTTAAAAATTGTCTGTCAGAAGATGAAAACACACTTATTTCACCATATTCTGTTATATCAGCACTTGCGATGGTATCAAACGGAGCAGATGGAGAGACAAGAAAGCAGTTTGAAGATAATGGTAATAAAGAAACTATCAGTTCAATATTTAAAGTAAATGACCTAAAATAGATAATAATATAAAAGACCTAGAGAGTATGATTTGACAAAAGCGTAGCTAGTTGCTAAATAAAGTAACTAGCTACGCTTTAAAAACATGCTAAGATGTATGAAAAATAAGCTTTTTGTAGAAAAATCAAAAACAAAAATAAATAATTATAAAAATACTTAGTCAAAATAAAAAAATATCATATACAATTCAATATATGTGTGATAGAATATATTAAATTTAAGCAAAAAATTATTCTGTGTATGAATCAAAGGAGAACACTATGAAGAAGAAATCCAGGAATTTGAGTCAGCAAATAGAAAGATATGTTATGTCGGTGGCACTTATTGTTGTAGTAGTTATTACTTTAGTCATGGTTGTGAGCAGTTTTCTGCTTACGGATTCTACGATCTATGACACGATTCAATTGATGGGTAAGACAACTTCACGTGATATTGATTCTAACTTGCATTTGCTTACCGAGCGAATGTCGATGTTGGCAATAGATGATGTGTTAAAGGATGAATCATCAAGTGAAGAAGAAAAACTAGCTGTACTTGAAACTAGAAAGACTAGAATAGAATATGTTTGGCTAGCGTGTTATGGAATAGATGGACAAAAGCAGTATGGTGATGCAGAAGCACCACAAAGTATCTCTGGTGAAAAATATTATAATTTAGTAGCGTCGACAGCTAATACAGTAATAAGTGAACCATTTAAGTTAAATGGAGAATATCAGTTAGCAGTAACTGTTACTATGAAAAATGCATCAAGTGAGGTAATTGGCTATCTTGTAGGAAGTTATAAATATGATATGTTAGGAGATGTTTTATCAAGAATCAGTCTTGGAAAAACAGGAAAAGCATATGTAATTAATGAAGATGGAGTAATGCTCGCAGGAGAAAATACAGATGTTATTGGACAGAATAGAAACTTTTACGAAGAGAATAGCTCTTGGGGAAATGACAATGTGTTGGAAAAAATAAAAGATGGACAGAGTGGTTCAGGTGGACTGTCTTTAGATGGTACTAGTTGTTATGTGGCATATTCGCCGATTCCAGGAACAAATTGGATGCTTTTGATTGAGGCGCCTAAAAGTGAATTTCTTGGAATAGTTATTATAGCTATTATGGTGGCGCTTGTGGTATCGGGTGTAATAATGGTTGTAGCCAGAATATTTGTAAGACGTTTTGCCAAGGATATATCAGTAACATTAGGAGTAGCCAGCCATCGTTTAGAGGAACTTTCAGAGGGTAACTTGAATAGTGAAGTAGTATATAGCAATCGAGATGATGAGATTGATATATTGACAAAGGCGTTGGGGTGTACAGTAGGAAGGCTCAATGATTATATTGGAAATATTGAGAATACACTTAGAGAATTATCAGAGGGAAACTATGCATATCAAATAGAAGGTGAATACACAGGAGATTTTGCATCAATTAGAGTGGCGCTTGTTAATATTGAACGTGCATTAAATAGAACAATGAAGCAAGTTAGCACAGCCTCTATGAAGGTTAGTGATGAATCAGCATTGATATCTGAGTTCGCAGGTGAATTGCTAAGTGGTTCACAGGAACAATCAGGTGCGTTGGTAAGTTTACAACAAAGCGTGAGTGTTGTTACAGATAAATCAAATGAAATAGATGATAACTCAAGACAGGTGGCACAATGTGCAATAGAAGCTAACGAAAAGGTAACACAGGGAAATCAGCAGATGTCGTTTATGTTAAGTACCATGAATGATATATATAAGAGCATGAATGAAATAACAGAAATTAGTAAGATGATTGAAAGAATATCATCTCAGACTAGGTTACTTTCCTTAAATGCATCTATAGAGGCAGCAAGGGCAGGAGAAGCTGGAAAGGGATTTGCAGTGGTGGCAGAGCGAATAGGCGGTTTGGCTGAACAGACAGCAGAGGCATTGCATCAGACAGGAGCTATTATTCAACAGGCAAATGAATCTATTCAACATGGTATGGAGGCAGCAGAAAGGACGGCGGAATCCTTAAATGAAATAGATAAAGCATCAGAACAGTTTACAGCTATTTCAGGTGTGTTGATAGGGATTGTTGAACAGCAGAAGATTGTGATTGAAGAAATTAACTCAGGTATTATGTCAGTAATGGATATTGCATCTACTAACGAGGATTTAGCAGAAAAAACAAGAGAAAAGACAGAAGAATCCTTAGAACTTGCTCACTCCTTACAGGAGTTTGTTGAACAGGTGAAACTAAAGGAAGGAGATGATTATAATGAAGCATAGAAAATACATAATTCTTATAGCACTGATAATAGTATTTGCCAGTCTGATGACGGGCTGTGGCAGTAAAATGGAAGATGGATTTTATACAGCAGAAATGAGTGATTACTCCCACGGGTGGAAGGAATATGTCTGTATCTTAGTGAATGATGGTGTTATCGTTTCGATAGAATATAACGCAAAGGATCCAAGTGGATTTATTAAAGCTTGGGATATTGAATATATGCGAAATATGAATGGTATTGCAGGTACTTATCCTAATAAGTATGTTAGAGAATTAGCACAACAACTTTTAGAAGATCAAAATGCTCAAGGTATTGATGCTGTCAGTGGAGCGACACATTCTTCAGGAACATTTGAGCAACTTGCTAAGGCAGTTGTGGAGCAAGCTATAAAAGGAGATTCAAGTAAAGTTATTGTGAAGGGTGAAGAATAATAGAATATATCAATGAAAATATTAAGTGCATGCCACTAAAAATAATATAAAAACAGCAACCTATAAATCTAAATTGATTGATAGGTTGCTGTTTTTATATTGTTCTTATATATTTTAGTAATATCGAAAAATGTTGAAATATATTAGTAAAAATGGGATATTGTATGTTATAATAAAATGAAAATAAAATTGTATCGTAAGCTATAGGTTAAGGAGGACTAAATGAAAAAACGAAGAAAAATTTCAAAAATACTAACTGTTTTTATGGTTATATTTTTTATAATAAGTTCATTATTTATGACAATGCAGGTGCAAGCAGAGTCAGAAGAGAGTGAACAAAAAATAGTGCGTGTAGCATATCTTTTGGCTGAAGGATATCAAGAAGGTGGAGAAGGTCAGCCAAAGAGTGGATTTGGCTATGAGTATTATCAGCAGATTGCTTATTATAGTGGCTGGAAATACGAATATGTTTATGGTAAATTCGGTGAGCTTTTAGAGATGCTAAAGGCAGGTGAAGTAGATATTATGGGAAATCTTTCATATACGGAAGAACGTGCCCAGGATATTTCTTATTCCATAGAGGAGCAAGGAAGAGAAAATTATTATATCTATGTTACATCAGATCAGACAACGATTGACCCAACAGACTATAAAACACTGAATGGAAAAAAAATTTCTGTTAGTAAAGGAAGCTATCAAGAAAATGTATTTATTGAATGGTGTAGACAAAAAGATATTGAATGTGAAATTATTCAGTATACTGATGCAAAGGAAAGAACTCTTGCTTTAACTAATGGGGATGTTGATGCTGCTGTATCAGCAACTATTACAGATCGTAATGAAAATAATGCTAGTTGGATACCTATTATTAAATTAGGAGATTCACCATTTTACTTTGGTGTTAACAAAAATAGACCCGATTTACTGGAAGATTTAAATAAATCACTATCTAAAATTCAAGAACGAAATCGATTTTATAATAATGAGGTATATCAAAAATATATAACCGGTTCTTCTCAAATTACAGAATCATTATCAAACGAAGAAAAAGAATGGATAGCTAATCATGACGAAATAGTAGTGGGTTATTTAAAAGACTATTTACCATATAGTTTTGTTGATTCTAAAACCGGTGATATGGAGGGAATAGCTCCGGCAGTACTGTCTTATATTTCAAAAAAATATGATGTAAAGTTTAAATATAAAGAATATTCTTTGTATAGTGATATGAAAGATGCCCTTAATAGTAAGGAAATTGACGTAATGATGCCTGTATTAGGCGATTATTGGGCAGCAGAAGAACAAGGTTTTTGCCTAACAAGTGCAATTTCTTCAGGAACGATGTCTATGCTTTATCTGGATGATAAGTTATCTACAAGTGAAATTATTGATAAAATTGCAATTAATATAGAAAGCCCTTTTCAGAAATATTATGCAAAGATATATTATCCAGAAGCAGAAATACTTGAATATAATACCAATGACGAATGTCTGGCAGCTTTAAAAAGTGGAAAAGTAAATAGTATTATTGTTAATACAAATATTTATCAGATTATGGCATATCAAAACAATTATTATGGAGATCTAAAAAGTATACAGCTTCAAAAGAGTATTGATATTTGTTTTGCAGTACGTGGAGATGATATTACATTTTTAACCTTTATGAGTCGGGGAGTTTCTATTACTCCAGATTCGATAGTTAATGATGCGTTAGTTATGGCATCAAGCGTTGAGAGAGAATATTCATTTATAGAGGTAATGAAAAATCATGTTGTAGAAATTGTTATAATTGCAATTTTAGTTTTTATTCTAATATTATCTGTATTTATTAGATATGCAGTTGTTACAACTAAGAATAGAGTAGCTTTACTTAAAGCAAACAAAGCAGCAGAAATGGCAAAAGAGGAAGCTGAAAGGGCAAGTATTGCAAAATCAGAGTTTTTAAGTAGAATATCGCATGATATAAGAACTCCTGTTAATGGGATTATGGGAATGCTTGATATCTCGGAAAAGAATATGTGCAATACTGAGAAGATACAAGAGTGCCATGATAAAATACGTACTTCATCAGGATACTTACTTTCACTTATTAATGATGTACTTGATATGAGTAAATTAGAATCAGGTGAAATTGAACTTGCAAATGAATCATTTGATTTACGAGAATTGCATAAAAGTTGTTCAGATATTTTACAATCTATGGCAGCAGAAAACAGTATTACAATAAATGAGCAAATAGATGAAAATATGTCACATCCATATCTAATTGGAAGTCCATTGCATATAAGGCAGATTTTGGTAAATATAATTACAAATGCCATTAAGTACAATAAAATTGGAGGCATTGTAACTTCAAAGGTGGAAGAAGTATCTTGTACAGAGGAAGAAGTTAAATTCAGGTTTGTAATTGAAGATACAGGAATTGGAATGAGCGAAGAGTTCCAAAAGCATATGTTTGAGCCTTTTACACAAGAAAATGGAGAAGGACGTACCACTTACAAAGGTTCTGGTCTTGGTCTTGCAATTGTAAAGAAATTAGTTGAACAGATGGGTGGAGAAATATCTGTTAGCAGCAAGTTGGGAGAGGGTAGTAAATTTACAATAGTTATTCCTTTCCAGATTGATAAAAACCATTTAGATGAAAAAAATACTGTAATTGATAATTATGCATCATATATAAAAGGAATGAAGATTCTTCTGGTTGAGGACAATGAACTAAATATGGAAATAGCAAAATATATGTTGGAGGATGTCGGTGCTATTGTAACAGAGGCAACAGACGGACAGATGGCAGTTGATAAATTTAGTCAATCTGATATCTACCAATTTGACATCATTCTAATGGACGTTATGATGCCTGTAATGGATGGATTAACAGCGACAAGGACAATTCGTGCTTTGGATAGAGAAGATGCAAAAACAGTACCAATTATTGCATTAACAGCAAATGCTTATGCAGAGGATGCAAAGAAGGCAAAAGAAGCAGGAATGAACGAACATCTATCGAAACCACTTGATACCACAAAGATGTTTAAGACAATGGTTAGATTTCATAATTTAAGACGTTTAAAATAAAGTAGATATACAAAGTGGTCAAATCAGAGAATGATGTGACCACTTTTGGTTTTAATTTGATAGCTCTATTTGAGCAGGCTTACTGTTAATATTTCTAATGATTTCAGGACTGATTTTAGGGATTCTGCTGTAGGTATATAAGCCATTTACTTCCTGTTCAACATCATAAAGTTGTGTATAACAAAACCCCATAATATTTTTATTATTTAATAGTGCTTGCGTTAATCCTTTATATCGCTCTAAAAACTCTGTGGCATCTTTAGGAGCTTCACCATAGCCCCAAGCAGATTGATTTGAGTTTTCGACATCAAGTTTTATTCCACCATATTCACTAATAAAAAGTGGGAGTTTTTTATCATAATCATAATGCTGACGGTCTTCAAAAGGTTCCTTTATCTTTCCGCCATCGGCAAAATCATCATAACATTGCTTAAATTCCTCAACATTTTGAGTATAGTTATGCAAATCATATATATCCGTTATCGTATGGAAGTTTCCACTGGTATCAATACAAGGACGCGTAGTATCAAACTGCTTTGTAACTTGATATATAACCTTAATAATATCGTCTATTTGACGTCTTCCTTCATAATCCCATGTTTCATTAAATGGGCACCAACCAATAATTGCTGGATGATTAAAGTCCCTATTAAGTATTTCCAGCCATTCGGTGAGGAATCTGTGTAATGTAAGTGGATTTGATAAATCCATGCCCCAGTTTCCATGTTCACCCCAAACCATATACCCCATTCTATCGCAATGGTATAAAAATCTCGGTTCAAAAACCTTCTGATGTAGACGGGCACCATTAAATCCCATATCCATTGAGATTTTTATGTCATTTACAAAATCCATCTCATCTTTTGCAGTATAAATTCCATCAAGATAAAATCCTTGATCCAATACAGTCCTTTGGAATACGGATTTTCCATTTAGTAAAAATTTGTTATCACATAGCTTTACTTCTCGTAGCGCAAAGTAGCTAGTTACAATATCTTCTCCAAAAGTAAGCTCTAAGTCATATAATCCGCCTTTTCCAAGCTCCCAAACATGAACTTCTTGCAATTTTATTGAAATATTTACGGTATCGCTTGTAAGTTCGGATTTTACAATACTATTTTCTCCACAGATATTATTATTCCATAGAGCTTTTACCTTGAAATCACCTACTCCAACAAGTTGTGCCTGAATATGGAGTAAAGAATTTTGGATATCAGGGTAGTATTTTAGGTTTTTAATATAGCTCTCAGGTAAAAATTCCAACCACACAGTCTGCCAGATACCTGTAGTTCTCGTATAATCGCAGCCTTGTGAATAATAATTTGAGCTTTGCTTTCCTCTTGGCTGAAGTCCTGAACGCAAATCATCTTCAACATAAACTACAATTTCGTTTTTACCTACCTTAACATACGGAGATAAATCAAAGGAGAAGGAGGAGTAACCACCTATATGCGTACCAACTTCTGTACCGTTTATATAAACGTATGTTTTATAATCAACAGCACCAAAATGTAAAAACACATTTCCTTTTATATCGGATAATTCAACAGTTCTTTTGTACCATACTGCAGGAATAAAGTCAGTGAACCCTATCCCGCTTAATTTACTTTCAGGGCAAAATGGAACCATTATTTCCTTTGTAAAATTCCCATCAATATAAAATTTTCTGTCTCGTCCACTTTTGCCAAAGTCGAACTCAAATTCCCATAATCCGTTTAAGTTCATCCAATTATCTCTTTGAAATTGAGGATTTGGATATTCTGGTCGTGGAATTTCATTTGCAATTGTTGTATTCATAATATTTCACACCTTTCTTAGTATGGTTGACGATATCTTCTATATATTGTAATATATAATCAAATATATAAAAAGTAAATAGGAAATACGAGTAATGAAGTGAGGATTACAAGCATATGGAAAAATTATAAGTTTTTTGGAAACAATAAATTCAGAAAAGAATAATACCTTTTGTGTTGAGATGGCAGGGATTACTTATCCTGATAAGAATTATCATATTATTAGAAAACATTCTACAATATATTGCATGGAGTATATTATAGATGGAGTTGGTTATGTTTCAATTGATAATAAAACCTTTACAGTTGGCAAAGGGGATGTTTATATATTACCTATAAATAAGTCACACAATTACTATTCGGATGAAAAAAATCCTTTTACAAAAATATGGTTTAATGTATCAGGCTCCTTATGTAATGCACTAATTAATGTATATCAGTTAGAGGGAGTACATCATATTAAAAATATTCCTCATATGTATGTACAGTTTCAAAAGTTCCTTTCTATCTGTGAAAATAAAACTGCAAACAGAAGTGAAATATTTGGCGAATGTGCCAGAATATTAGATGAGCATTATTTTTCCAATGTATTTAAAAAGAGTGTTGGAGTAAGTCCGGGAATTTTCAAAAGAAAATAGTATGCATAACAAAAGGGAGCACATCAAAAAGTGCTCCCTTATTAGGTTTAAAAACGTTTTTTAAGCATTTTCTTCTTCGTTCTTTTTCTTTGTAAGAATAACTGCTCCAACTGTTATTGTTGCTACCAATCCAACTAATACAAAAACAAATCCTTTGTTTGAATCACCAGTTTTTACATTGTCGTCATTGCCTAATGGTATATCGTCAGTTTTTACATCTTCGTTAGGCTTTTCATTTCCGTTATTATCTAGAGGTAAAGAGTTATCAACTTTCTCTATTGATGAAGTCTCAAATTCACCATCTATATTTTCACCAGCTGTAGTTTCATCTGAAGTTGTAATATCTTCAGTTGAAGCCTCATTTGTGTTTGTAGTAGTGTCTTCTGAAGAAGTAGTTTCATCTGAAACGTCTGTATCATCAGTAGTAGGTTCTTCTGTTTCGATTTCTCCTGAAGCTGAGATGTATGTAACAGTTTTGCTTAATACATTTCCTTTTGTATCAACAACTGTAACTACAATCTTTTGGCTTCCATCTTGGTATAATGTAGTTTCTGTAGTTTCAACAGCATCAATTTCTGTTTGAGTAGCGACTACTGTATCATAATTTGCTGATACTTTGAAATTTGCAACTGTCATAAAACCATACATTGACCACATATCAGGTGAGTTACCTATTCTGTTATAAATGAATTTTTGAACATCTGCCACAGTAATTGTATCTGTAGACTTTGCAGCACCCATGAGTTCGCCATTTAAGTATACATAACCAGTATTTGTTTTAAAATCAAGAACTGCTTTTACTGTAACCATTGTATTATAACTAATTTTTCCTCCTAATGTACCATCAAGGTAAGCACCAAGGTGTCCATATGGAGCTTTTGTAGTTCCCAAATTTCCGTTGTATGATAAACTTAAACCATTTGCGCCTTCTACTTGAACTCCATCTTCACCATTATTATCACTTGTAAAGCAGAATAATCTTTCTGACCATTCATTAGGAATCCAATCTTCATTTGTTGCTTGCTTTGAGAATGTTATTTCTACATTTAGCTTATTAGCATTATTAGGAAGAGCTGCAAATAAGTTTGATGGTAATTCAATGAATCCATCAGTGATTTTAATTCCAGCAGCTGTAGCTTCTGCATTATGTGCAAGAGTAACTCCTGTCGGAACATTATTTCCGGTAAAGTTATAGTTTGCTAATTCTTTTACTTCATTAACTGTTTTGTTTTCATTTTTAGTTACTTTAATATTCTTTGTTGTTGTATCTACAGATACAACATCTGTAGGATTTGCAGTAGTAGTTTCCTCTTCTGTAACTTCCTCGGTAGTAGTTTCCTCAGTAGTAATTTCTTCAGTAGTAATTTCTTCAGTAATAGGTTCTTCTACAATTGGATCTGGATTAATAACACCTGCTGTAGCTTGTGAAATAACCTTCTGTGAAATCTTAATAACTTCTGTTTTAAGATCGCTTGTTACAATGAGCTTATCAGTATATGGAGTAGCACTTCCAACAAGATCGCTGTTTGCAACGATTGTAACTGTTGTGCTTTCTCCTACTGCTAGTGTAGAAGCAGTGTCATCTGTTACTAAAGTGAATTTATCACCCTTTAAAAGAGAAACATTTATATCTTTTAAAGTTTCGTTACCTGTATTTTTAATTGTATATATTGCTGTGTTTTCTGAAGTATATCCTTCAGTTAATGTTGCAAAATCTTGACTTGCACTAACTTCAAGTGCTACTTCGTTCGCTACTGTAGCTGTTACTTTGAAGCTTGCTACTGTCATAAAGCCCCACATTGACCACATATCAGGTGAGTTACCTATTCTATTGTAGATGAAGTTTTGAACATCTGCTACTGTGATAGTATCTGCAGAAGTTGCTGCACCCATCAGTTGATCATTTAAATAAACATAGCCTATATTTGTCTCAAAATCAAGAACGGCTCTTACAGTTACTATAGTATCTAAAGCAATCTTACCACTTAATGAACTATCAAGATATGAGTTTTGTGCTGCATATGGGCATTTTGTTGTTCCAAGATTACCATTGTAAGATAAGCTTAAACCATTTGCGCCCTCTGTTTGAACACCGTCTGTACCATCATTATCACTAGTGAAACAGAATAATCTTTCTGACCATTGATTATCAGCCCAATCGCTGTTCTGCTTTGAAAATGTTATCTCTACATTAAGAGATTTTGCATTATCTGAAAGGTTTGCAAACATATCAGAAGGTAAAATCAAATATGAGTTTACAAGCTTAGCACCTTCATCTGTTAATGTTACATTACCAACTGTTTCTACACCTTCTGGAAGATTTGAATCAGTAAAATCAAAATCAGCTAAAATATCTTCTCTATCTTCAACTGTATTAACAGAAGGAGGTGTTTGTGTAGCATAAACTAAAATGTTATCTACAGCTCCTTCGAAGTTATATCTTCCGCCACGAATATAGATTCCTTCAAGTGTTCCATTTCCGTTATAAGCTACATTACCACTATATAATATTGCATCATCATTTTCAGATGTGATTGTAAGGTTTACAGTACCATTATCACAAATATAAGCTTTAATGTTTACCCATGAATTTTTTGGAATAGTTACAGTATTGCTAGTTCCGTTTATAGTCCATGTTGTACTGTTTAGTGCTGTAAGGAATACAAGGTATCCTGATTTAAGACCATCATTTGCATTACCTACATATGCTTTATCAGTAGTAGTAATAGCGAATTCACTTGGCTGGTTATTTCCTGCTGTAAGTTTAACATCAACAGAAACTGTATTATCAGCACCAACCCTTGCATTTTCAGGAAATGTTGCAACAATACCTCTTGAGTTCGTTGAACTAGGAACTTTAAATGACATATAAGTCTTATGATCATCACTGCTATTTTCAAATGAAGCAGCTAGATTTATTGTTGGCCAATATGTTGTTATATCACTGGTTGAAGCCTTGTTATAATTTTCGCTGTAAATATATCCTGAATTATCTTCAACTTCTTTTTCAACAGGCATAGCGTATAATTTAACATTGCTTATAGTACCTTCAAATTTCTGATCGCCCCACCAAGAGCCACTTCCGAAATTAAGAGTAGTAGAGTCATTGTTTAACCATTTTAAAATATTACTATAGTTAGTGAGAGTTGTAGCTCCCTTTGTTGTTCCATTTGCAACTGTTTCATTGCTGTATGCAAACTTATCATTTACATATACTTCATATCCTGAGTTTGTTACCTGAATTTCAACAGTAACTTTATTGTTTTTACCAATATAATCTACTACAGTATTGTAGTTTTCTAAGTTTGAATCAAAATATCCACCTGTTGCATTATATCCAAGATATGAGCAACCTGTAAAATAGAATTTTCCACCACCTGTAAATCCAAGAATAGTTGATAATGGTTTCAAATTGCCTTTAAGCTCTGCATCAAATTTAATTGAAACACCATTTGAAATATCAAGACCAGGAGTTATATTCTGGTTAAATAAGTTACGGAATGCATATGTACCATCGTTAGCATTTGATAAATTAAGCTCAGTATCTGTTAAATATTTTGCTACAAGATACTTATCATCAGTTTCATCTAAAGGAGCTTTAGCTGTAACAACATAATCTTTTTCATATATATAATCGCCCTTTGTTATTGTCATTGAAAGAGTAACATCAGTATCAACTTCCGGTGTAGTAAACTTTCCGTCATTAGAAATAACATCAGGGTTACTTGATTTCCATGTAATATTACAATCCCATAAAGGATTTCCCAATGAAATATCATCAAAAGTGATTTGTGGTAAGCTTGATATAGTATTCATGTTTGTAGCGTTCCATGCAACAGCAACATCATCTGTTGGATATTTAGCACCCCAGAAACAAATATCATTAGTACCAACTGATGTAAAGCAAAGTGTTTGAACATCAGAGCCTTCTATAGTCTGCTTAACTAATACACCTTCGTAAGTTACACCTGCTATAGTCATATTAATAGCAGAATCATTGCTATTCCATGTACCTGTATAAGCACCGCTTATTGTTCCGTCTCCGTTAAGAGTGATTTTGCTGCCCTTTATTGAACCAAGTGATGCAAAATCTGTATTTGTATGCATAATTACTTCATAATCACCAATAACAGTTTCATTAACTTCTGTAGTATCTGTTGTTTGATACTGGAATGGTGCAGCTACTAAATAACCATTAGCTGTAGTAAATAATTGATGTGTTCTTACGTAATGTCCTTCTGTACCATCATCTGTTCTTGTATGATAAATAACATATGCATTACCATCATCATCTACAAAAGCTGAGTTATGTCCTTGTGCAACCTGAGCATTTTGCCAGAAATTCCACTTATAGTATGTCATAAGTCGTGTTCCGATATTTCCTTGAACAGCACCACCACTTAAAGCACTATCACCAGACACATCTTTATAAGGTCCTGTTACATCTGCTGAACGGAAAATTCTCATATTATATCCGCCAGCAGCATCAAGTCCGCCATATGTTATAAACATATAATAGTAACCATTTATATATTCTATATAAGAAGCTTCTCCGGAAGCTGTTGAACCGCCTAATTTAATACCCATATATGGGTCAGATGAACCGTTTACATAATCATATGTAACTGTACTGTCTCTAAAACCGGTAGCTTCATCTAATTGAATCATGTAAATACCACCGGACCATGAACCGTATGTCATCCATAAGATACCATCTTCGTCATAGAATACACCTGGATCGATAGCATGTGCACCATATCTGAAATTCCAGTTTGTACCGTCTAAATATCTTGCAGGTAAACTAGTATCACCTGTTACAGTTTTGTAATCTGTAAGAGTGTAATCCTGAACATCATTACCAAAACCCGAGTATATAACTGTTCCTACATAAGTCCAATTACCCTCTAAGCTGTCAGCAGTTAAAAGTACTATTGTAGAGTTCCAATCTGTACCATTAATGCTCATGTACATACACCATTTCTGCATGGATTCATTCCATAATACATCTGGTGCCCACATATTGCCTGCTTTATCATATTTTGAATTACCAAGTGCTGACCATGAAAATTCCTTGTCAAACAAAGTTGTATAATCAGTATTAATATTATTAGTAAAAGTAGTCCATGTAACTAAGTCATAAGATTTAGCCCATGCAAGATGTGAACCAAATATGTAATAACATTTTTCATTATTTTTATCAGTTCCCACAACGATCGAAGGATCGTGAACACTTACAACATTTTCAGATTGTACTGAATATAACTCAGAGAGCATATCATCAGTTATTTTCACCGCAGTGTCCTGTCCTGCATTTGCAATAATGTTGAAATTGCTTAATCCGTTTATAGAACAGACTCCCAAAACAACAGCCATTGCTAAAGATAGAGTTTTTTTGAAAACTCGCTTCATAAATTGTTTCCTCCTTTTAATAAAAACCTATTAAAGTTAGCTACGCCACCTACCTGAAATAATATAATCTTTACAAATGTTAAAAAAATATTATTAAAATTCGCCAACTTGATGTAGTATAACATGTTGAAAAAAATATTCTCCCCCCTTTAAGAGGGAAATATATTACAGAAATATATATGCAATGTATAAAATCAATCACAGAAGTTACAATAGTTTTTCGAATTACATTTTATTGAAAATAATAACTTTACATGATATAATTGATTAATTATAAGTCGAACTAAAACGGATGGAGGTACTATATGTCTGATTTTAAATGGTATACCACATATGATGGATTAAATGCTTTTGTTTATATCGTGGATCCTCAAACAGATGAAATTCTTTATATAAATAGTAAGGTAAAAGAAAAAATAGGCGATGTTATAGGACAGAAATGCTATAAAGCACTTATGGGTTATGACTCACCATGTAAATTTTGTATTCCAATGGAAAGGTTTGCAGAAAAAGACGGTTATATTGAAAGCAAATGGCTATATAATGAACCTTTACATACTTATTTTGATGTTAATGGAAGGACTGTTGAGTGGGATGATGGCAGGGAGGTACGTTTTTGCATTGCTACGGAGATTGCAGATAAGGAAATGGTTGTGCAAAAATCAATGGATTTACAGTCTATGTTCTTTATTCATGATGCTATAAATAAGTCAATGGATATACATTTTTTTGCTATTGATGAAAATATGAAGGTATTATATGTAAACAATTTTTATAATGCAACAACAGGCCTGGATTTAAAGCTTGGAGATATCCTGCCGATTGATAAGTTGTATACGCAGGAGCACATTGACGGTTTTTATGACAGGGTTTTCCCTACAGTATTGTCTGGTGAAACGGTTACAGGTAAAGTTGTATTAATTGACAAAAATAAAAATGAAGTACCTTTAAAGTTTAGCTCATTCCCTGTTTTTGATGAGTCGGGAAGGGTTATTGCTTATGCTTCATTTGGTGTAGATATTGCTCGTGAGATTGAGATGGAATTTCTTGTTGATTGGCAGAGAGGAATATTAGAAAATACTAAGGATATGTTAGCAAGTTTTGATATAAATCTAAACGTTGTTTATTGCAATCCATCTTTAAATAAGATTACAGGGTGGATGAATCACCTTGGAAAAGCGGTATTTGATGAAAAAAATTTGTTACCTGAATCATATAAATACATGAAGGATATAGTTCTACCAAAGCTATTCGCAGGAGAACCTCATTCTTGTGAACTTACACTTATTACAGAAGATAAAGAAACTATTCCAACGAGTACAGATTTATTCCCTATTTTTGATAAAAACCAAAAGGTAGTAGGATTTTGCATTACAATGCACGATATTTCAGCTCAACGAAAATTTGAAATTGCAAATGAGCGTTTGGAGATTGCTTTAGAGTTGGCAAATGCAGGTTCATGGGAGATTTCGGTTGCAGAAAAAATGCTTTATTATGATGAGCGTTTTGAAAAAATGCTACATCTTCCTAAATCGCCAATTACTATTGAACAATGGGCTGCACATATAGAGTCTATAATGGATGGGGAAAAGTATGCTGACTTATTTGATTATTTAAGAAATCATTTTGACGGTACTCGTTCATCAGATTATCGGAATATGTATACAGAGTTTTCAGACGGTTCGTTTATGTATTCAAACTGTACAGATAGGACTTTATATGACTCAAATGGAAAACCAGAAAAATTGATAGGTGTTACATGGGATGTTACAGAAAGTGTCCTTGAGCAGCAATCAAATGAAATAATGAAAGAAAAGCAGTTAAGATCACAGGAATTTATATCAAATTTTTCAGTGCCATTTACACAGCCTTATGATAGCTTTGAGGGGCTTATAAATAATGCTCTTTACCAGCTTAGAGAGTTTTTTAAAACAGATAGGGCTACCATTTTTGAATTCCAAGAAGATGGTGATTTACTATGCACATATGAAAGTAGTGTGTCAGATACACTTCCACCTATTTCTGGAAAAAGATTTAACCGAGACGAAATAAAAGGTATATGCAGTGAAATTGACAAACATCCTTATTTCTATCATCGTAGTACAGAACAGTTGTATGTCAAGTATCCAGAGGTGTCATTAGGTGGAAAGAGTACTTGCTATATTCCTATTGTAACAGAAGGAAAGAGTGCTGGATATTTAGTAATCACTGATTATCACAATAAAGTAGATTGGACTGAAAATGAGTTTAGGCCGGCAGTTATGGCGAGTTCTATCATAGCAGGTGCATATTCTATACTAAAGAGTGAGAATGCACTAAAAATAGCGACAGTGCAAGCACAGAGTGCAAACATTGCAAAAAGTCAATTCCTATCAAATATGAGTCATGAAATCAGAACGCCAATGAATGCCATAACAGGTATGGTTAAACTTTCAGAAAAAGCATATACAATAGATAAATACAAGATATATATGGATAATATTAAGGTTGCATCAGAGCATCTTCTCACGATAATAAATGATGTTTTGGATATTTCAAAGATTGAATCAGGAAAGTTAGAACTTAATTCTACCTTATTTAGTCTTGAAAGAACAATTATTAAGTGTTGCACAATAATGTCTGCAAAGGCAGTTGAGAAGAATTTGAAATTCAATATAGAGGGTGGAGATAATCTGCATTTAAGATATATAGGTGATGATATCCGTATTTCACAAATTCTTACGAATCTTTTATCAAATGCGATAAAGTTCACTTCTGGTGACGGAGTAATTTCTGTTTTTGTAGATGAAATAAAGCGTGAAAATAACAAAGCAGAAGTGATGATTACGGTTGAAGATACTGGTATAGGTATGTCTAAGGTGCAACAAGAGAGAATATTTAACTTTTTTGAGCAGGCAGATGGTAGTATATCAAGAAGATATGGTGGTACAGGATTAGGATTGGCAATTAGCAAATCACTTGCTCAATTGATGGGAGGTTCCATCATGGTGGAGTCGGAGGAGGGTAAAGGTTCCAAGTTTATCACGACGATGCTACTTGAATGTGCAGATGAAGAAGAAGAAAAAGTTTATAGTATTTTGAGGAAACAATTTGAAAACTTGAGAATTCTTCTCTTTTCAGACGATCAAATAGTTATATCAAGATTAACAAAACTGTCTGAGCATTTTGATATAGATTGTACAGCATTAAAGGAAATTAAAGATATTGATAAAGATGAATATGATGTGATTTTTTATGATTTTTCACTTGTAAATTCAGGAAAATTTAAAGATCACTGTGAGATTGAAAAACTTTTTCATGGAAAAGCACTTGTGCCTATAATTGAGTTTGATTCATGGAACTTAATAAAGGAAAATATACTGAAATATGGAAGTGAGATTTACTTACAGAAACCATTGTTTGCATCTCCATTTTACGATTGCCTTATGGAAATTGTTTATAATACAAAGACAGAGGGTATTCAAGAGTCAGTACTTCCTGATTTCTCAAATGTTAAATTGCTATTAGCTGAAGATGTTGAAATTAATAGTGATATACTTAAATCCTTACTTGAGGATACAAAAATCAATATTGATATTGCTGAAAATGGCCAAAAGGTAATTTTGATGTTTGAAGAAAACCCAGATAAATATGATATGATTTTTATGGATGTACAAATGCCAATAATGAATGGTCTGGATGCTACAAGGCATATACGTAACTTGGCACATCCACGAGGAAAATCAATTCCGATTATAGCGATGACCGCAAACGTATTTAAAGAAGATATTGATGTATGTATAGAATCAGGTATGGATGACCATTTAGGTAAACCGATAGAGTTGCCACTTGTTATTTCAAAAATTTATAGGTATTCAAAAAAATAGGGGCTTTTAAAGCCCCATTAGTCTTTTAACAATCGCAAATAGTGATTTGCTTCTCGAAGAACATGATCTGCAAGAAGGGGAAGTATAATTGAACGAATTTTACATTCATTGATACCTATAGTTCCAGCTTCTTTAAAATCACGGTATCTAGTAGTTTCGAGTAATGTTTCATTTGTTATGCTGTCCATCGTCATATCAGTGGTGGTTCTTGCTTGATTTAGGAGTTCGGCATATTCATTTGCAAAATTATTTGCAGTTTCTATTAATTCATCTTGACTTGGGTCAAGTAATCCTCTAATAAAGAGAGCATGCTCCATCATAATCTGATCCCAAAAAAGTTCAGATTCTTTTCTATTCTCATCAATCTCCATTCTATTTTGAAGATTCGTTATTTGTGTCTGATATAATTTTGCTTCACGCAGAATATGGTCAATTAGAAGTGGATAGTTCAAAGTAAACATATTACAGGAAAGAACATCATTTAAAACTCTGGTTTTAAACTCAATTAGTCCTTCAAGATAGTAAAGAGCTTCATTATTTAATTGATCAACTTGTTGTATAAGTTGAGGAGAAATGGAAGGATTATTGTTACCATACATACGTCCTTCGTTGCGAGTGATATTAGAATCAATGATAATTCCTGTAAAATTTTGGGTTTTCTGTTCGCTTCCTAAAGTATAGTCAGTTACAATTTCTCCTGAGTTAATTACTTGGGTACTGACTATTCCATTTCCAAGTTCTACCGCCTTTCTAAGAATAGATTCAAATAGACCCTTATATTGGTCAGCAATATTTGAAAAATCACTGTCCTTTGGTGTGAATCCTGCCTCCATAAATAATGCGTGCTCTTTCATTATTCGTCCGAAGAAAAGATGTAATTCAAGAGACAAGGACACAAATTGATTTTGGTTAATCATAGATTTTACTCCAGATTGTTTTTTATATATTTATGCACATGAGTTGTTAAGTATTAATAAAAGATTCGGCTAATGCCGAACTTTGCAAGAATAATAGTTCGGCTAACGCCTACTATTATTCTTGCTGGAACGATTTTACGTTTCCTATTAACTAAAACAAAAATTCTTGCTGGAACGATTTTACGTTTCTGATTAAAACAAAAAGGGATGTCGCATAAGCTAATTCATGCTGGAACAATTTTGAGTGGTATCTAAAAAAATCGCCCCTGAGGGCGATTTTTAGAAGGTTTATACACACATAAAAGCATCAATTCTATCTAGAGATACGCCAAAAAAGCTCCATCCAAAGAACCTGTTCCAGCGAAAGCCGGTTACGGTATTACGGCTTACTTGAATAGGGAACATCCAGAACTCATTTCCATTATGCAACCAAACATAAGTGAAATGGCCCACACAGTTTCTTATAGAGGACGAGTCAACTCTTAAAGCGGATATCTGTCTGGAAGGTGTATAGTTAGGAGGGCCTGAACGAGGTGCACCATCTGGACCTTGACTAGGACCTCGCCCTGGACCTTGGCCTGGACCTTGGCCTGGACCTTGCCCAGGTCTTGGACCCTGCCCTGGACCTTGCCCAGGTCTTGGACCTTGGCCGGGACCCTGCCCAGGTCTTGGACCCTGCCCTGGACCTTGCCCGGGTCTTGGACCCTGACCAGGACCGCCTTGGAAAGGAGGAGGGGGTGGGGGA
>JAVBUL010000128.1:0-4991 GCA_031555415.1 Lachnospiraceae bacterium
GAAATGGAGTAAGTTATGGATAAGAGAAAATCTTATTATGTGAATTATTCGTCTGATTATGTATCGGGAAATGCTGCAAGAAGTTTGCGGCCAATTCCTGATTATGATACACATAGAGAGAAAAGAAAAAAAGAAAAGATAGAGACACAAAGGCATACCCGTCGAAATGTAGATGATTTACCCAAAATGGGTATTAAAATGGTGTTATTTCTTGCGGCAGCAGTTGCTGTAAGTATAATATTATGCATAAATTATTTGATGGTACAAATGGAGATAACAGAGGCTAAATCAGGAATAATGGAATTGAAATCAGGAATAGAAGTAATGTTTGATCAAAATAATGCATTAGAATTTGAGATTGACAGTTTTATTGATGTTGATTATATTATTAGTGAGGCTAAAGAAAAGTTAGGAATGGTAGTTCCTAATAAAAATCAGATTGTATCATATGAAAATTCAAATAATGAGTATATGAGTCAATATTCTGATGTACCAAAGAAATAATCGATGTATATAGAATAGAGGATAGTGTGAAAGAATAATAAAATTTAGAGAAAGGATGCCCAATCAAAAGTTCTTTCACATTTCTATTTGGGCAGTTTCACAAGTAAACTTGCGAAATGCATGTGGAATTATATGAAAAGAGAACAAAGAACAAAAGGTAAGAATTTAAGACCGGTCTTTTCTAGGAAAATGAAAGAAAAACTAGCCATTACATTTATTATAGTGATAGTGGCTTTGTTGGCATTAAATATTAGATTGCTGTATATAAACAATACAAAAGGTGAAGATTATACAGTGCAGGTACTTGATCAACAAAATATAAATAATACAATTATTCCTTTTAAAAGAGGAGATATATTAGATAGAAATGGTGTAGTACTTGCAAGGAGTATAAAGGTATATAATCTCATTATTGATCCTAAAGTTATTCTATCAAAGGAAGATTATCTTGAACCAACGATTGATGCATTGGTAGAATGCTTTGGTTATGATGCGAGTGAATTAAGGAGTATTATAAACGATAATAGTAAAAGAAGCTATTATGTATATGCAAAGAAGTTATCGTATGATGAGATTAAAGATTTCTTGGCAGTTCAAGAGAATTCAAAAGATTATCCATATGTGAATGGTATATGGTTTGAGGATGAATATGAAAGAAAATATCCATACTCATCATTGGCTTGCCATGTGGTAGGATTTACATCAGCAGGAAATGTAGGAATATGGGGAATAGAAGAATCTTATAACTCATATTTAAACGGTGTTGATGGAAGAGAATATGGCTATGTTAATAGTGATAATATAATGGAAAAAATAAAAAAAGATGCTACAGACGGAAAAACGGTAGTTTCAACTATTGATTTTAGCTTGCAGACAATGATAGAAAAGTATATTGCTCAGTGGAAGGAAGATTATAATCCTGAAAATATAGGAGTTATTCTTATGAACCCACAAAACGGCGAAATATATGCAATGGCTTCAGATGTTTCATATGATTTGAATTCACCAAGAGATTTGAAGGCTTTTTATACAGAAGAAGAAATTTCGGCAATGAATGATGAAGAAATATTGAATGCACTAAATAGAATTTGGAGAAACTATTGTATAAGTGATACATTTGAACCTGGTTCGACATTTAAGCCTATTACAATTGCAGCAGCGTTGGAAGAAGGAAAAATTTCGGCATCACAGACATTTGATTGTGATGGTTCAGAAACCGTTCAAGGAAGTGTTATAGGGTGTCATAATAGATCTGGGCACGGAACTATATCTATTTCTCAAGCTATAGCATATTCTTGTAATGATGCATTGATGCAGATTGGTTTTGCAGAAGGAGCAGATGTATTTACAACATATCAGTCGAGATTTGGATTTGGACAAAAAACAGGAATAGATCTTTCGGGAGAAGCTAGTTGTGCAGGATTATTATATACAGCGGATAAGATGATGAATATTGACCTTGCGACTAACTCATTTGGACAAAACTTCAATACAACGATGATTCAATTAGCGGCAGCATTTTCATCAGTTATAAACGGAGGAAATTATTATGAACCACATGTAGTTAAGGAAATAATAAACTCAAAGGGTGGTATAGTTGAAGAAGTTGGAACAAAGGTGATTAAGCAGACTGTTACAAAAAGCACTTCGGAATTAGTAAAAGAAGGACTTAGAGAATGTGTAGAGTCTGGAACAGGAACAAAGGCAGCTGTAGAAAATTATATAATTTCAGGTAAAACAGGAACAGCGCAAAAGCTCCCAAGAGAAGATAAAAAATACTTAATATCTTTTATAGGGTTTGCAGGATATGAAAATCCGGAACTTGTTTGTTATGTTATTGTGGATGCACCGGAGGGAGAAAATCAAGCTTCATCGATAAGTTCAGTACTTTTTTCTAAGATAATGGAAGAAGCATTACCATATCTTAATATATTCCCTGAAGATCCTGATGGTACACCGGCAGATATACCAGATAATGTTACAGGAAATGAAAATCCGGAAAATGGAGAGGTACCTATACCTTACATACCGGAAGAAGCAAATTAAAAAACTTAAGAAAAATAAAATTATTTAAACATGAATAACCTCATAAAAGGAGTAATAGATTATTATCAAGTACTTTTATGAGGTTGTATTTTGTATAGAAGCAGAGTATATAATAAGAAAAAAATAATGATATTTTTTGTAGCAATTATTGCTATGTCAGTTGTATTAATGGGTAGACTTGGCTATTTGATGATATTTAAATCGGAATATTATAATGATTTAGCAACACAGCTCCACGAAAGAGAGAGGCAGATTAAGGCGGCAAGAGGAAAAATCCTAGACAGAAATGGAACGGTAATAGCATCAAACCAAACGGTGTGTACAATATCAGTTATTCATAGTCAAGTGACAGATAAAGAAAAAGTAATCGAAGTGCTTGTAAATGAGCTGGGTATTAGTGAAGAGAGTGTAAGAAAAAAGGTTGAAAAAATCAGCTCAAGAGAAAAAATTATGTCCAATGTAGATAAGGAAATTGGAGATAAAATAAGAGAATATGATTTAGCGGGAGTAAAGGTTGATGAGGATTATAAAAGGTATTATCCTTATGAAAGTTTGGCGTCTAAGGTTTTAGGTTTTACGGGAAGTGATAATCAAGGAATCGTTGGAATAGAAGTCCAATATGAAGAATATCTAAAAGGAACAGATGGTCAGATATTAACGGTGACAGATGCAAGAGGCGTAGAAATAGATTATGTGGTTGAGAATAGAATAGAAGCGATACCGGGAAATAATCTTTTACTATCTCTTGATGTAAATATACAGCAATATGCAGAACAAGCAGCAAAAAAAGTGTTAGAATCAAAACAGGCAAATTATGTATCAATAATAGTTATGAATCCTAAAAACGGTGAAATTTATGCAATGGTTAATGTGCCGGAATTTAATTTAAATGATCCTTTTATACTTAATTATAATTTAGAGGTAACGGTAGAAGGAAAGGAATATCAAGATTTATTAAACAAGATGTGGCGTAATCAATGTATAAATGATACATATGAGCCGGGTTCAACATTTAAAATAGTTACGGCAACAGCAGGATTGGAGGAAGGAGTAGTTACTCCGGAAAGTACTTTTAGCTGTCCGGGTTTTAGGATAGTAGATGATCGAAGAATAAAGTGTCACAAGGTTATAGGTCACGGATCAGAGACGTTTGTGCAGGGAACAATGAATTCGTGTAATCCGGTTTTTATTGATGTAGGTTTGAAGGTAGGAGCGGAGAGATTTTATTATTATATGGATAAACTTGGTCTTATGAATAAGACTGGAGTTGATTTACCTGGAGAAGCAGGAACTATTATTCATAAATTAGAGAATGTAGGTCAGGTGGAGCTTGCGACAATGTCGTTTGGACAGTCATTTCAGATAACACCATTACAATTACTTAGAGCAGCTAGTGCGGTAATCAATGGAGGAAATCTTATAACACCTCATTTTGCAGTTGGAGTCAGTGATAATTCTGGAAATGTAGTAGAAACCTTTAATTATCCGGTGACGGAAGGTGCAGTTTCAAATGAAACATCAGAAACTATGAAATATATATTAGATAAAGTAATTAGTGAAGGTACAGGTAAAAACGGTCAAGTAGAAGGTTATTCAATAGGCGGAAAAACAGCAACATCTGAAAAATTACCGAGAGGAAATGGAAAATATATTTCATCTTATATAGGTTTTGCGCCATCAAATGATCCGGAAGTTATAGCTATGTGCATAATTGATGAACCTGTTGGAATATACTATGGAGGTACCATTGCTGCACCAGTAATAGCGGAACTATACGAAAACATCTTACCATACTTGGAAATTCAAAAAAATACAATTGATTAATAAGGAAAAAAAGATTATACTATATCTGTATGTAATTTTTTAGAAGTTACATGGAGATAGGAAAGTGTGAGTAGATAATGAGTAAAGAAGTTATAAGAGTAATTGTTATGGCATTTGCCATAAGTGTGGTGCTTTGCCCTATTATTATACCGTTTCTTCATAAGTTGAAATTTGGTCAATATATAAGGGAAGAAGGACCGAAAGAACATATGAAAAAAGTAGGTACCCCTACAATGGGAGGCTTGATAATACTAGCTAGTGTTGTTATAACATCAGTAGTATATATAAAGGATTATCCTGTGATTATCCCTATATTGTTTATGACATTGGGATTTGGCTTGATTGGATTTTTAGATGATTATATTAAAATAGTAATGAAACGTAACATGGGCCTAAAATCTGGTCAGAAGATGTTGCTTCAAATAATATTTACAGGAATTTTTATTTATTATTTATTTAACTATACGGACATGAGTACTACGGTTATTGTACCATTTACTAATGGTGGTGTATATGATATGGGAATACTTTTTGTACCGTTTCTATTTTTTGCGATAATAGGGACTGTAAATGGAGCAAACTTTACAGACGGTTTGGATGGTTTGGCATCCGGAGTT
>JAVBUL010000232.1:0-5662 GCA_031555415.1 Lachnospiraceae bacterium
TATTGATGAAGATGATGAAGAAATATCAGAGTATATAGAACGTTCTAATGATGAGGCAAAATCGAAGGTAAAACGGGTATATTCCGGAAAAAAACGTCAGGTTAAGAAAAAGGGCAAAAAAAATGTTGTTGAAGTAGCTAAGGATTATGTGGAAGACAATAAGCTAAGAGTACTATGGAGCATTTTTGGAGTGTTGGTGATTATATTAATTATAGCATTAATAGTTACGAATGTTTCGAATGAAGATAAAGATGAAACCTCAGAGGATTCTAGTCAAGAAATCACCAGTGATATAACAGGTGAAACAGAGGATGAAACAGAAGTAAATCCAATAGATTTATTAGTAGCCGAAAAAGAAGATTCACCTATATTGGAGCTTGTAAAGAATTATTATAATGCAATGTTTATACAAGCTGATTTGGAAGAACTTGCAAAGTACATTGATAGTATGGATAACGTAGTATTAGATGATACAGCAAAGAATATTCATAAATACATTGAAGAGATAAATAATTTCACATGTTATGTTTTGGAGAGCTCAAAAGAAAACTATTATATGGTTAATATTGTTCTAAATTACAAGCCAAAGGGTGTAGATGCTACCTGCCCGGATTTGAATAAGCTTATTATAGTTAAAACCGATAGTGGAAAATATCTTGTCCATAACGAAATAAAAGATGAGCCAATATATTATGCTTCGATTACTGATAAGGAAGCAACTATTCAATTAAGTTCACTTGTTGCAGAACAAGCTCAAACAGCAATTAGTAATAATGAGGATTTAATGATAATGTATAATATTCTTAAAAAGCCAGCTGATAGTGAATAGGTTGAAAAATAAAAATCACACAGATATAGTAATTATCTGTGTGATTTTATGTATATAACAATCATAGATTAATAATAGGATTTTTATCAATAGGAGTATAATGATGCAGGAAGTTATTTCGAATATAAACAGTATTTTATGGGGACCACCGATGTTGCTTTTACTGTTTGGTACACATATTTTTATGACATTTAGAACAGGTATAATACAAAGACATTTATTTATGGCTATAAAGCTGAGTATTACAAAGGAAGATGATTGTGAAGGTGATATTAGTCAATTTGGGGCACTTACAACAGCTTTAGCGGCAACGATTGGAACAGGAAATATAGTTGGAGTTGGTACAGCTATTGCACTTGGTGGGCCGGGAGCAGTATTTTGGTGTTGGATAACAGGTGTATTTGGTATAGCAACAAAGTATGCGGAATCACTTATTGCGGTCAAGTATAGAGTGAAAACAAATGACGGAAGAATGATAGGCGGTGCGATGTATGCATTGGAACGAGGATTACATAAAAAATGGTTAGGGTTGCTATTTGCATTTTTTACAGTTGTTGCATCCTTTGGAATTGGTTCAATGGTTCAATCAAATGCACTGGCTAATGTATGGCATGAAAACATAGGTACAGAAAACTGGGTAGTAGGTATATTCTGCGGAATACTAATATTTTTAGTTATTTTTGGTGGTGTTAAGAAAATTTCAAGTATATGTGAAAAACTTGTGCCGATAACAGCAGGGTTTTATGTGTTTGGATGTATTATAATTCTTTTTTTGAATTATGATTATATAATTCCTGCAATTGCTACAATTGTTAAAATGGCATTCAGCAAGGGTGCTGCAGCAGGAGGATTAGTAGGCTCAGGACTTATGGTGGCAGCAAGATACGGAGTGGCAAGAGGCTTGTTTTCAAATGAATCAGGAATGGGTTCAGCACCGATAGTTGCAGCAGCAGCTAAGACAAAGAATCCTGTAAGGCAGGCATTAGTGTCTTCTACGGGTACATTTTGGGATACAGTAGTGGTGTGCGCAATTACGGGAATTGTACTGGTAAGTAGTATTATGAAAAACCCAAACATAGATGTGTCAAATATATCAGATGGAAGTGTTTTAAGTTCGCTTGCATTTGGTCAGATAGCGTATATCGGAAGAGCTATTTTAGTTATAGGGATAATAACATTTGCATTTTCAACAATAATTGGATGGGCATATTATGGTGAAAGATGTGCTGAGTATTTAGCAGGTATTAAAGCTATTATGCCGTATAGGGTTATTTACGTATTGTCAGTTATTATAGCACCTATTGTTACACTTAATTTAGTATGGGATTTGGCAGATTTGTTTAATGCATTGATGGCTATACCTAATTTGATAGGTGTATTGCTGTTATCAAAAGTAATAAAAAGTGAAACTGATAAATACATAAACAACTTGGATTTAGTAGTTAAGGATGAAGACTTTTTTGATTGACAAAGCATTTAAATGTTGTTATGATATAGTGTAACCTTAAATTTGGTTGTAAAATAGTAAAGAAAGGATATTGTGGTGTATATGAAGAGAAAAGTACTATCAGTTTTAGTTGACAATACATCAGGTGTTCTCAATAGAGTTGCAGCACTTTTTAGCAGAAGAGGATACAATATTGACAGCTTAACAGTTGGCGAAACAGAAAATCCGGATTTTTCACGTATGACTATAGTCGTAAAGGGTGATGATGAAATCTTAGAGCAAATTGAAAAGCAGATTGCGAAGTTAGAAGATGTCAAAAAAGTCATAGCTTTAGAAGAAGCTTCAGTTTGTAGAGAGCTTGTGCTTGTAAAGGTAGCAGTCACAGCAGAGCAAAGAACACAAGTCATCGCTATAGCAGATATATTTAGAGCAAAGATAGTCGATGTTGCACCAGAATCACTTATGATAGAGCTTACAGGAGATGAGGGTAAGCTAGAAGCATTCATTAGTCTTTTGGAGGGCTTCACGATAGAAGAACTTGTAAGAACTGGTATAACGGGGCTTTCAAGAGGTGTAAATTAGTTATTAATTGCTACAAAAATAAGTAGCATATAATATATATTTTAAACAATGGAGGAATATAAGAATGTCAGCAAATATTTATTATCAAGAAGATTGTAACATATCAATGTTAGAAGGAAAGACTATAGCTGTTATTGGTTACGGTAGCCAAGGACATGCACATGCATTAAATGCAAAAGAGTCAGGATGCAATGTTATCATTGGTTTATATGAAGGAAGCAAGTCATGGGCTAAAGCTGTAGCTCAAGGATTTGAGGTATATACAGCAGCAGAAGCTGCAAAGAAAGCAGATGTTATTATGATTCTTATCAATGATGAGAAGCAAGCTGCTATGTATAAGAAAGATATCGAGCCAAACTTAGAAGAAGGAAATATGCTTATGTTTGCTCATGGTTTTGCTATTCATTTTGGACAAATCGTTGCACCAAAGGGTGTTGACGTAACTATGATAGCACCAAAGGGACCTGGACATACAGTAAGAAGTGAATATCAGGCAGGTAAGGGAGTTCCTTGTTTAGTAGCTGTTCATCAAGACGGTTCAGGAAAAGCTCTTGACAAAGCATTAGCTTATGCGGCAGCAATTGGTGGAGCTAGAGCAGGTGTTCTTGAAACAACATTCAGAACAGAGACAGAAACAGACTTATTTGGTGAGCAAGCAGTACTTTGTGGTGGTGTTTGTGCATTAATGCAGGCAGGCTTTGAAACATTAGTAGAAGCTGGATATGATGAAAGAAACGCTTACTTTGAGTGTATCCACGAAATGAAGTTAATCGTTGACCTTATTTACCAATCAGGATTTGAAGGAATGAGATATTCTATTTCAAATACTGCTGAGTACGGTGATTATATTACAGGACCAAAGAGTATTACAGAAGATACAATGAAAGCTATGAAGAAAGTATTATCAGATATCCAAGATGGTACATTTGCAAAAGATTTCTTATTAGATATGTCAGAAGCTGGCGGACAGGCTCACTTTAGAGCGATGAGAAAGCTTGGCGCTGAGCATTGTTCAGAAAAAGTTGGAGCAGAAATCAGAAGTCTTTACAGCTGGAATAACGAAGAAGATAAGTTTATCAATAACTAATCGAATGTTTGATATAAAGGTTTATGAGCATAATGCAAAGTATTATGAAACAGATAAGATGGGAATAATACATCATTCAAATTACATTCGTTGGTTTGAGGAAGCTAGAATAGATTTTCTTAACCAGATAAATTTTGGATATAAGCAAATGGAGGAACAAGGAATTGTTTCTCCGGTTTTAAGTGTGAACTGTGAGTTTAAGAGTATGGTACATTTTGACGATACAGTATTAGTTTATGTAAGAGTCAAGGAATATAAAGGTGTAAAATTTACACTTGGATATGAAATAAGAGATAAAGTAACAGATGAGCTTAGAACACTAGGAACTACAACACACTGCTTTTTGAATAACGAGGGCAAAATTGTAAATATCAAAAAAGAAATGAATGAGTTTCATAATGCTTTACTAGCACATGTGCATTAAATATGTGAAAAAAGAGTGTCACAAAATAACTAATTTTGTTATGGAGTGATACTTTTTTTGTAAAAAAAATAAAACCACTTTTTTGACTGTTATTTGATTGTCATTGATTTGTTATAATCTAAATATTATATTAATTATTACAAGGAGGAAACTTATTATGAACGTTTCAAGAAGAAAAAAAGTTGGAAACATATTATCGTTATCATTTGGGCTGTTACTTTTACTGACAATGGTAGTGATATGGGACATGCAAGCATTAGCAGCAGATTCTGCTCTAAAAACCACTATTCAGCAGTGGATTGATGATAACGGCATGAGCAACAACATATTGGTCGAAGATACGGATTCAAACACAGTCACGGTTACAGATATTATTGGCGGAAGTATGGGTAGCTTATATCTAACAACTAATTTGAACCTAATTATACCGGATGGTGTTACAGTGGAATGGATGATGAATGGAAGAGGTTGGACGGGTAGTGTGACAGCAGTTACGATTGATGCCGCTTCAGGAAGCAATTCGGTTTTTCTGTTATCAGGAAAGATTGGATTTGTAACAAGTGAAAGCGATCAAATAGGAATTTATAATAACAGTACAAATACTACGATTAATGTCATAGAGGGAGCAAATATTAACACAAGTGACAAAGGTAATGGTATTTATAACAATGCTGATGGTACAGTGAATGTATCCGGAGGTACTGTTATTGGAGCTACAAGTATAGTAAATATGTCAAATGGTTCGATTAATATTACCGGAGGTTTTGTTGTAGGTAAAAGTAGTTATGCGATTTATTTAGAAAATGACTCTCCTGTAACAATAAGTAACAATGCATTTATTTTTGGTAGAAAATTAGGAGGTTCTAATAGAATTTTAACAATCTCTGATGATGCATTAATTGTCACATGGTCTGAAGATGCCGCAGCAAGGTCGACCTACTATCTTGGTGATTCTACTGAGTTAACAATAGAGCCTAATACAGCAACAGTAACGTGGGACAAAGTTACTGACGATAATCCTAATGTATACCGTAGTGGGATTAGTTATACGAATGGAGATAATTCAGGGTTTTTCGGTGTTCCAATGCAAAGGATAAATGATAAACCTGAAGAAGTGACAGAAGAACCAACATCAGAAGAACCAACATCAGAAGATTCAACACGTGAAAATCCAACGCCAGAAGATTCAACGAATCAAGGAGAACCAACAGAGCCAGTGAATCCAAATAATCAGAACTCACCAAAAACAGGGGATATGACTATGCCAATCATTTGGTTTGTGGTTATGGTATC
>JAVBUL010000217.1:0-3206 GCA_031555415.1 Lachnospiraceae bacterium
CTATATCAGGACAATTGTATATTTTTACTTTTTCATTGGTCAAAATGGATGCTGCAAGAATTGGTAGTACTGCATTTTTACCGCCTTGCACTTTAATACTGCCTTTAAGGGCAGGTGTTTTACGAACGTAAATACACTCCATTTTACCCCCATTCCGCCATCTGGCACTATAATTTTTACTAATATCTATAACTGCACTTACAGTTATTCTTTTGTTCCATGCTTTGATACCGATAAAACCAATCCCATTTCTGCTAAAAGAAATAATATTGATGTACCGCCACAACTTATAAATGGTAACGTAATACCTGTATTTGGCATTGTATTTGTTACTACGGCAATATTTAATATAACCTGAAGTGCAATATGTGCCATAACTCCAACCACTACCATAGAGCCAAATAAATCTTTAGCGTTATTAGCAATAATCATAAATCTCCAAATCATAAAAACAAATAGCAATATTACTGCAATTCCGCCAAAAAGCCCCAGTTCTTCACAGATAACAGAAAAAATCATATCATTTTGTGCTTCCGGTATATAACCTAGCTTTTGAACACTATTACCTAATCCCTTGCCTACTAAGCCACCTGAACCTATTGCATATAAAGACTGTAGTGTCTGATAACCCGTTCCGCTTGAATACATTTCAGGATTTAGCCATGCTTGAACTCTTTCCATTCTAAAGCCTGAACCCAGTAAAATAACGCTTACACCTGCCACTACACCTGTCACTCCCATAATTACATAATGACTATACTTAGGACTGGCTACGAATAACATTACTACTGCTATTCCTGCTAATATTATTGCCGAGCTCATATTCTTTGTCAGAATCAAGACAAGTGCTACAAGTGGTATTGCCAACCCACCTACTTGCAATGTCTTATTTAATTTTCCTATTGTTTTTCTGTTTTTTGTTATAACTAATGCAAGCAGCATAATTATTGATATTTTTGCTATTTCTGCCGGTTGAATACTTATTCCGGCTATACTTATCCATCTTGTTGCTCCATTGGCTGAATACCCTAATGGAGTTTTTACTAATATTAAACACACTATAGATACTATGTAACCGACTATTCCAGTCCATTCTAACTTATGATAATCAATATTCGCTACTATCAGCATTACTACTATTCCTAAGACAGTTGCAAATATTTGTTGATATAAATAGTAAGTCGACGAACCAAATTTTATCAATGCATTATACGAGCTGGTACTATATAACATAACAAGACCAAAGCTAAGCAAAAATATAATTATAAAAAGCAAACTATAATCAAAGTAGCTTCTTACTCCTACCACTTTTTTTGTTCTTCTATCTCTCACATTAATCCTCCACTACTCTTTTCCGATGCTATCCTTTAGTTTTTCTACATACTCTTTAAATAGTCTGCCTCGTTCTTCATAACTTTTAAACATATCCCAACTTGCACATGCAGGTGATAATAAAACTGTTTCACCTTCGTCTGCATTAGCAAAAGATACATTCACAGCATCCTCTAAGGTTTCCACCTTAATTATATTATTAAATCCATGTCTTTTAGCTGCTTCCTCTATTTTATCCTTTGTTTTTCCAATCAATACAAGACATTTAATTTTATCACCAAATGCCTCTACCCAATCGTCATACTCTGACCCTTTATCATATCCACCTGCAATTAGTACAGTTTTTCTACTCATCGCCTCTAAAGCTTTTATTGACGCATCTGTATTAGTTCCCTTTGAGTCGTTATAGTATATTACATCATTAATAGTATCTACATATTCTATTCTATGCTCAATAGCATCAAAGTTTCGTATAACTTCTATGTAAACATCCTTTGGCACATTCATCGCTTCTGATATCGCTATTCCTGCCATTACATTTTCCGCGTTATGAACGCCTACAAGCTTCATTTCATCAGTATTCATAAGCTTTATTTTGTTTTCTCCATCTGCAAGATAAATATCTCCATTTGTTTTAAGATATATACCTTCTGAAAGCTCGCAGCTACTAGAAAAAAACATAACCTTACACGGTAATCCTTTTGCATATTCTCTTAACGCAGCATCATCATAATTTAGTACACAAATCTCATCCTTTAACTGATTTTTTGTAATACTAAGCTTTGTATCACAATAGTTTTGCATTGTATGATGTCTGTCTAAATGATCCGGCGAAAGATTAAGCACCGCTGTAACTACTGGATGAAATGTTTCAATAGTTTCAAGCTGAAAACTACTTATCTCTGCTACTGTAACAGATTCTTCCGTCATCTCTGATGCCATTATTGTGTATGGAGTTCCGATATTTCCAACAATAAATGTACTTTCGAAATATGCCTCCATAATAGCCCCAACAAGTGCTGTAGTTGTAGTCTTTCCATTTGTACCTGTAATTCCTATAACTCTACCTTTTGCACATCTGTATGCTAACTCTATTTCACCCCATATCGGTTTATCCAATGACTTTATAAGTGTTACGAATGGCGTTTCTAAAGATATACCTGGGCTAATTACACATACATCAATTTTTTCAACATCCTCCGCTGTCAAATCGCCTATAATAGTCTCCACCTTATTAAATTCCTTTATCTTAGATTGTTTCATTTTATCTAATAAATGCTTTCTTTGTAAGGATTTATTACCATCATACAAAGTAACACTTGCACCAACACTTAATAATAACTTCACAGCACCAATCCCACTGGCACCTGCTCCCGCTACCAAAAATCTCTGTTCCTTAAACTCCATTATAACCTCTATTCTGTTACCTTGTGGCAACGTTTTATCATAATTATGCTTATGCCCTAAATGCAACTAAGCATAAAAGAGCAGTGATAATAGAAAAAGCTGCTACTATCCTTGTTTCAGACCAACCACATAACTCAAAATGATGATGTAGGGGTGCCATTTTAAAAAGCCTTTTTCCTTTTGTTAATTTAAAAAATGTTACTTGGAGAATAACTGATAATACCTCTGCCATATATATAAAGCCCACAATTGCGATAAATAACGGCATTCGAAGAAATATCGCTGTAGATGCCACAAATGAACCCAATGCGAGTGAACCTGTATCGCCCATAAAAAGCTTCGCCGGATATACATTGAACAATAAAAATCCAAGCAAGCTTCCAACTACCGCACATGTTATAATTGCAATTCCACTTCCTTGACCTAAGGCTACAGATGAAAAAAACACTGCGATAATAACAGTAACT
>JAVBUL010000073.1:0-8220 GCA_031555415.1 Lachnospiraceae bacterium
CAAAGATAAAGAAATGAAAATGTTAAAATCAAAGCTTTATATACTTAAACAACAGGAAAATGCTGAAAAACTATCAGGTATTAGAGGTGAGGTAACAGAAAATGGTTGGGGAAATCAAATTCGTTCATATGTTATGCAACCGTATACATTGGCTAAAGATCATAGGACTAATGAAGAGGTAGGTAATATATTGAGTGTATTAGATGGTAATATTGATCCGTTTATAGCAGCTTATCTTAGATGGATAAAGCTAGAATCGGAGAGATAATAATATATACCTGTATTTAAGCTATAATTAATTGCGAGGAAAGGATAAGTGCATAAATATGCATAGGTGAATTTATGGAAGAATTCAAAGCAGTAATTTTTAAACTTGATAGTGAAGAGTATGGAGTAGATATTAACAGGGTACTCAGTATTGAGAAGGAACAAGAAATAGTTCCCGTACCAAATACAGCATCCTATATTAAAGGGATTATTAATCTAAGAGGAGAGGTTATTCCTGTTTACAGTTTAAGAAAGAAGTTTAACAGACCGGATAAGGATTCAGATGATCAGCAATATATTATTGTATCAATTGGCAATTTATCAATGGCATTAGAAGTGGATGGTGTGGATCAGATACATAATATAGAAGATGAATGTTTGCATCAAGCACCAAGTATTATTTTAAACGAGCATACAGGATATGTAGACAAGGTGTTAAATAATGCTCAAAGACTAGTTATTATTATGAATATTGACAATTTACTTTCAGATGAAGAGATTTCAAAAGTTGAAAAATTAATAAATAATGACTAAAAAGGGTTGCGATTTATGTTTTCTTATGTTAATATCTTTCTGGTAAATACAAGTGTATTTCGTGCACGAACAAATTGAAAGCTAATGTTGAACATGTTCAAACTTTGAATAATTCAAAGGTTAATAAATTCAACATAGATGAAGGTGCGCACGCAGCGCGCAGATGGGAGTAAGAATGAGCGAAAAGAATAAATACTATTTGATTACGCAGAGAGCTGTCCCAGAGGTATTGCTAAAGGTTGTTGAGGCAAAAAGATTACTAGAAGTAGAAAGAGACCTTACAGTTCAAGAAGCAACAGAGATAGTAAAACTTAGCAGAAGCTCGTTTTATAAGTACAAGGATGATATTTTTCCATTTCACGAAAATGTGAAGGGTAAAACAGTAACATTCGTGCTGCAGATGGAGGATGAGCCGGGTATATTGTCAAATGTTTTAAAAGTAGTGGCTGATTATAAAGCCAATATATTGACGATTCATCAAACGATTCCTATTAATGGAGTTGCATCCCTTACATTGAGCGTTGAGATAGCTGTAGATGGACAAGCTTCAGTTATGATCGAAGAACTTGAAAAATTAAATGGAATACATTACGTTAAAGTATTAGCTAGAGAATAATGGAGGAAACAATAATGGTAAACGTTGCAGTATTAGGATATGGTACAGTTGGCTCAGGCGTGGTTGAGGTATTGACTACAAATAGTGAGAGCATAGCAAAAAGAGTAGGAGACGAAATAAAGGTTAAGTACGTGCTTGACTTAAGAGAGTTTCCAGGTGATTCAGTAGAGAAAATTTTAGTACATGATTTTAATACAATAATCAATGATGATGAAATAGATATTGTTGTTGAAGCTATGGGTGGAACAAATCCAGCATACGAGTTTGCTAAAGCTACACTAGAAAGAGGAAAAAGCTACTGTACATCAAATAAAGAGCTTGTGGCAAAATATGGTCCAGAGTTACTTGAACTTGCAAAGAAAAATGGAAAGAACTTTTTATTTGAGGCAAGTGTAGGTGGTGGAATTCCTATTATAAGACCACTTAACAATTCTTTGACATCAGATGAAATCACGGAAATTGTTGGTATTTTAAATGGAACAACAAACTTTATTCTTACAAAAATGAGTAAAGAAGGGTTAGATTTTGATACAGTTTTAAAAGAAGCTCAGGATTTAGGATATGCAGAGAAAAATCCGGAGGCAGATGTTGAGGGATATGATGCATGTAGAAAGATAGCGATTCTTTCATCACTTGCTTATGGTGAGCATGTAGATTATGAAGATATCTATACAGAAGGAATTACAAAGATAACAGATATAGATTTTAAATATGCTGCTAAATTAGGATGCTCTATAAAGCTTTTTGGAAAGAGCAAGAGAATAGGCGATAAGTTCTATGCGATGGTAGCGCCATTTATGATTGATTCAGATAATCCTTTATATAGCGTGAATGGTGTTTTAAATGGTATTCTTGTAAAAGGAAATGTAATTGGTGATGTAATGTTTTACGGAAGTGGTGCAGGAAAATATCCTACAGCAGGAGCTGTTGTGGCGGATGTTGTAGATGCAGCAAAGCACTTGAAGACAAATATCATGACAATTTGGAGCAGTAAAAAGCTTGTTCTTGATGATGTAAAAACATCAGAAAAGAAATTCTTTGTAAGAGTATCAGGTACAGCTTCAGAAAAGCTTGAAGAAGTAAAAGCAGTGTTTGGAGAAGTTGAAGTAGTTACTTTAGAAGGATATACAGATGAATTTGCAGTAATTACAAAATCTATGTCTGAAACAGAATTTGAAGCTGCATCAGCAAAAATAAATGGAATGCTAACAAGAATTCGTATAGAAAACTAAGAAAGGTGTATTGTTAAGATGAAATACGTTATTGTATTAGGAGATGGCATGGCAGATGAGCCAATAGCTGAAATAGGAAATAAAACTCCATTGGAGTATGCAAATACACCAACAATGGATAAAATATCAAAAATGTCAGAGGTAGGTCTTGTACATACGATACCTGAAGGGATGTCACCTGGAAGTGATACAGCAAATCTTTCGGTTTTAGGATATGATCCAAAGATATATTATACAGGACGTTCTCCATTAGAAGCACTTAGTATAGGTGTGGATATGAAAGAGACAGATATTGCACTTCGATGTAATATAGTAACGGTTTCAACAGATGATTTACCATACGAAGAAAAAACAATTATAGACCATAGCTCAAGTGAAATAGGAACAGAAGAAGCTGCTATTTTACTTGAAGCAGTAAGAAGTGAGCTTGAAGATGATGTTTACAAATACTATTTAGGAACAAGCTACAGACATCTTACTATTTGGGATAAAGGCGAAGTAGTTCCTCTTACACCTCCTCATGATATATTAGGTAAGGTGATTGGGGAATATCTTCCAAACGATGAGAAATTAAAGGATATGATGAAGAAAAGTTATGATATTCTTACAAACCATCCAATAAATCTCGCAAGAGTAGAAAAAGGACTTAACCCTGCAAACTCAATTTGGTTTTGGGGAGCAGGAACAAAGCCGATTTTATCTTCATTTGAAGAAAAGAATAATAAAAAAGGTGTTATGATTTCAGCTGTAGACTTATTAAAAGGAATTGCAGTTGGAGCATCTATGACAAATGTTATAGTAGAAGGTGCGGACGGCACACTTCATACAAACTATGAAGGTAAAGCAAATGCAGCAGTTAAAGCGCTTGTAGACGATGGATATGATTTTGTCTATATTCATGTTGAGGCACCTGATGAAATGGGACATCAAGGAAGTTTGGAGAGAAAAGTAAAAGCGATTGAATATCTTGATGAAAGAGTAATTAAAATAGTGGCAGATAGTCTTGATGAAAAAGGCGTTGACTATAGAATGATGATTTTACCGGATCATCCAACTCCAATATCGGTAAGAACACATACATCTGATCCAGTACCTTTTATGTTATATGACAGCACTTCAAAGAAAAATGAGAGCTGGAATTATAACGAAAAAGAAGCTAAAGCTAGCGGTAATTATATTGCCGAAGGGCATAAGGCTATAGAGCATTTGTTTGAAAAATAGAATGGAGTAATCATGAAAGAACAACAACCTAAAATAATACTAACGGGTGATAGACCTACAGGAAGACTTCATGTAGGTCATTATGTAGGCTCGCTTAGAAGAAGAGTTGAATTGCAAAACTCTGGAATATATGATAAAATATATATAATGATAGCGGATGCGCAGGCACTTACAGATAATGCAGAGTATCCAGAAAAAGTACGTCAAAACATAGTAGAAGTAGCACTTGATTATATGTCATGTGGCTTAGATCCAGAAAAGTCAACGATGTTTATACAATCAATGATACCTGAACTTACAGAGTTATCATTTTATTATATGAATATCGTTACAGTTTCAAGATTGCAGAGAAATCCTACTGTTAAATCTGAAATTAAAATGAGAAATTTTGAAGCAAGCATTCCGGTTGGCTTTTTTACATATCCAATCAGTCAAGCTGCCGATATAACAGCATTTAAGGCAACGACAGTTCCGACAGGCGAAGATCAGGAACCGATGATTGAGCAAGCAAGAGAGATAGTAAGAAAGTTTAATTCAGTATACGGTGATGTTCTAATTGAACCAGAAATCTTACTTCCGGATAATAAGGCGTGTTTACGCTTACCTGGAACAGATGGAAAGGCGAAGATGAGTAAATCACTCGGAAATTGTATTTATTTAGCAGATACTGAGGAAGAAGTTAGAAAGAAAATAATGTCTATGTATACAGACCCTGATCATATAAAGGTAGAAGACCCTGGTAAGATAGAGGGAAACACTGTATTTACATATCTTGACGCATTTAGCAAACCAGAGCATTTTGAAGAATATTTACCTGATTATGCAGACTTAGATGAGTTAAAGGCTCATTATAGCAGAGGTGGTCTAGGTGATGTTAAGGTTAAAAAGTTCCTTAACAGTGTAATGCAGTCAGAACTTGCTCCGATAAGAGCAAAGAGAAAAGAACTTGAAAAAGACATTCCATATATATATGAAGTACTTAAAAAAGGTAGCGAAGAAGCTAAAAGAGTTGCCGAAGGCACTTTGAACGATGTTAAGAGATCAATGAAGATTAATTATTTCGAGGATAACAGCCTTATAGAAGAACAGGTTAAAAAGTATAGTACTGAGAAATAATTGCAACGCATTTAAGCGGAGGTATGTTTATGGGCGTATTATCAATTGGTGGTGCATATAATAATAGTGCTTATGAAACTGGTTATATGAAGGGTATTTCATCTGAAGATGAAAAAAAGTCTATGGGTGGTGAATGCAAAACATGTAAAGAGAGAAAATACCAAGATGGTTCAGATGAAATGGTTTCCTTTAAAGCAGCAACCCATGTTTCACCAGAAGCTGCAGGTGCAAGAGTAAGAGCACATGAAGGTGAGCATGTATCAAATGCCTATAAAAAGGCAAGCCAAGAGGATGGGACAGTATTAAATGCATCTGTTGCCATACATACTTCAACATGCCCAGAATGTGGAAGGACATATGTATCAGGTGGAACTACAACTACTCAAATAAAGTACCAAGAAAAGAGCCCTTATAGCCAAAATGCGAAGTCGTATGACCAGTCAGCCTTGTTAGGAGCAAATCTAGATTTGACAATTTCTTAAAAAATGTTGTAAGATAATTAAAATTATGTTATACTTACAACGATGAAAGTCAGAAAAAGCCATAATTTCATAATTGTGGAAATATAAAAAATTTATTTTAATGGAGGAAATGGGAATAATGGATAATAATAATCAAAATTTTCAACAACAACCACAACAACAGCAGCCACAACAGCAGCAGTTTCAGCAACAACCACAACAGCAGTTTCAACAACAGCCACAGATGAACAATATGTATCAACAGCAGTTTATGGCACCACAACCACCTAAGTTTAACTTACTTGAGCTTTTGTCAATAATTTGCTCAGGAGTTGGTTTTTTAATGGCTATAATAGGTACTATTACTACATGTTCATGTAGTACATCCAAAAGTTTCTTGACAGAAAGTGAAAGTTTTGGAGTATCATTATCATGGCTGATAGTATTATTTGCAGTTATTATAGCAGCAGCAGGTATTGTGTTAGCAATAATGGCTTTAAAGCAAAAAGGTGCAGCAATTAAAGCAGATAAAATAGCAAAGCTTGCTTTTATTGTGGGCGTAACAGCGGTGGTATTTGGATTACTTCCACTCTTTACAATGTGTGGGTACACATGCTCATTAAATAGTACTATAGGTAGTTATAGATAATTTAATTAATATTTATGTACATAGGTATAGAGCCGGTGTATTACACTATGTGTAGTAGCCGGTTCTTTTTAATAATAGAAAATAGTATGAAATTTTATAAATAGATTAGGAGAAATAACATGAATATAGAAAAGAAAATAGCAGCAGAACTTGGCATAAAGATAAGTCAAGTAGAGGCTGTTATAACATTGATAGATGAAGGAAATACTATTCCTTTTATAGCTCGTTACCGAAAAGAACAACATGGTGCATTAGATGATGAAGTTCTTAGAAACCTTGATGAAAGACTTAGATATTTAAGAAATCTACAAGATAGAAAAGATACAGTATTAGCTTCGATAGAAGAGCAAGGAAAACTTACAGAAGAGCTTAAGGCGCAAATAGAAGCAGCTGAAACATTGGTTTTGGTAGAGGATTTATACCGTCCTTATAAGCAAAAAAAGAGAACGAGAGCGACAATTGCAAAAGAAAAAGGCTTAGAGCCGCTTGCAAATATTATTATGCTTCAGATGACCACAAAACCTATTGAAGAAGAAGCACAAGAATACTTGTCAGAAGAAAAAGGCGTAGAAACTATAGAAGATGCTATAGCAGGAGCACAGGATATTATAGCTGAGAGTGTATCTGATGAAGCAGAATATAGAATATATATAAGAGATATTACATTTAAGGAAGGTAATATTACTTCTACAGCAAAGGATGAAAAAGCTCAATCAGTTTATGAAATGTATTATAACTTTTCTGAACCAATTAAGAAGATGGCAGGTCATAGAACTTTAGCTATTAATAGAGGTGAAAATGAAAAAATCCTTACTGTAAAGATAGAAGCTCCGGATGAGCGTATTCACAATTATCTTTACAAAAAAGTTATTGTAAAAGACAATAAATATACTAATGACATAATAAAAGCGGCTATTGATGACAGCTATAAACGTCTTATATCACCGGCAATAGAAAGAGAAATTAGAAGTGACCTTACACAGACAGCTGAAGATGGAGCGATAAAAGTTTTTGGAAAGAACCTTGAACAGCTTCTTATGCAGCCACCTATCGCAGGTCAGGTAGTGCTTGGATGGGATCCAGCTTTTAGGACAGGCTGTAAGCTTTCGGTGATAGATGCAACAGGAAAGCCACTTGATACAATTGTTGTATATCCAACAGAACCACAGAACAAGGTGGAAGAAGCAAAGGCAATAGTTAAAAAGCTTATTAAAAAGTATGGAATAACATTGATTTCCTTAGGAAATGGTACAGCTTCAAGAGAATCTGAAAAGATAATTGTAGATTTACTAAAAGAGATAAATGAGAAGGTTAGCTATATAATAGTAAATGAAGCAGGAGCTTCAGTATATTCAGCAAGCAAATTAGCGACAGAAGAATTCCCTAATTATGATGTTGGACAGCGTAGTTCTATTTCAATAGCAAGAAGAATACAGGATCCATTAGCAGAACTTGTAAAAATTGATCCTAAATCAATTGGTGTAGGTCAGTATCAGCATCATATGAACCAAAAGAAGCTAAGTGAAGCATTAGGAGCAGTAGTTGAAGATTGTGTAAACAAAGTGGGTGTTGACTTAAATACAGCATCAGCAAGTCTTCTTGAGTATATTTCAGGTATATCTAAGGTTATTGCTAAGAATATAGTTGAGTATAGAGAAGCCAATGGAAAGTTTACTGATAGAAAGCAGCTTTTAAAGGTTGCAAAGCTTGGACCTAAAGCATTTGAACAATGTGCAGGTTTTATGCGTATTTCAGATGGTAAAAATCCTCTTGATAGGACAAGCGTGCATCCGGAAAGCTATGATGCAGCAAAGGAACTTTTGAAAAAGCTTGGATTTGATACAAATGCTGTAGCTGAGGGAACATTAACAGGAATTTCACTTATGGTAAAGGATTATAAGAAAGTGGCAGAGGAACTTGGAATAGGCGAGATAACACTTAGAGATATTGTGAAGGAGCTTGAAAAACCGGCACGTGACCCTAGAGATGAGATGCCAAAGCCAATTCTTAGAACAGATGTCCTTGAGATGGAAGACCTTAAGGAAGGAATGGAACTTAAAGGAACTGTAAGAAATGTAATTGATTTTGGTGTGTTTGTGGATATAGGTGTTCATCAGGATGGAC
>JAVBUL010000250.1:0-4692 GCA_031555415.1 Lachnospiraceae bacterium
GAGCTTTTAGATTACTGTAAATTGCAATCCAGAAAATTAGGGGCAACCAAAATCCAACTAGGTATGATTGATGATAATAAAAGACTTAGAAAGTGGTACGAAGAAAATGGATTTATAAATATTGGATATAAAAATTTTGATGGAGCACCATTCACCGTAGGTGATATGGAGTGCATATTATAGAAAAAAGGACAGCTAATTTAAAATCTGGCTGTCCTTTAATATATTATAAAGAATTTACAAATGAGCTGGCTGTCCTTATATGACTGTCAAAATCAACTTCATTAAAATCAGTTGTATCAATCCTAATAATTTCGCCTCCTACATTAAAATCATCAAAATTATGGCAAAATCTATCAAAATCACTATAAGGAAGTTCTGCAAACATTATATTTGCCTGTCCACGCTCAGGAAGTTTTTCACGCTCAATAAATCTTTTATGTAAAACGTCTGTTTCACCAGTAAATTTATATGTAAGCGCCTTATAATCGTACTTATCAATTAATTTTTTTATAATATCTGATTCATCTATTTTCTTTATACCGGCCGGTACAAAATTCCCCTCTATTATTACAGGAAAACCTGATTCAAATAGCCTTTCAACTACATACATCATTCCGTCAAAAGTAACAGTAGAAAATTTGCTGCTTTCTTCTCTATTATTTAGCAATACATTCTCACATAATGCACTCTTGAAAGTATCCTTTATCAAATATGGAACTTTTATTTCTTTTGATAATCTTAATGCAAAAGTAGACTTTCCTGATGCCAAATAACCTTCAACAATAATTATTTTTTTATTCATATTAATACCCATACAGTTCTATTTAATAATATCTATAACCACATATTCACAATGATGCCCTGTTCTTATTTTATAACCCCAGCCACCTATTCCGGAGGAAACAATTGCACTAAAATCCCCTTCTTCAAAGTAACCATAATTATGAGTTAAAAACAGTCCCAACGGAAAAATCTGTCCGCCATGTGTATGTCCTGAAAGCTGTAAGTCAACGCCCTGCGCTTCTCCTTCTTCAAACCCTTCCGGTTGATGGTCTAGCATCAAAATAAACTTAGATTTATCAACATCCTCTAATATCTCGCTTGTCTTTGCTCTTTCCTTATTAGAATAATCTAGTCTTCCTGCTATATAAATTTCATCAGTTGCTTGTACCACTTCATCCTTTAGTACTCTGATTCCATTATCTTTCATATTTGATTCAATTTCAGAAACCTCATATTCCTTACTTCCACCATATGAACCACCATCATGATTTCCAAAGATATAATATATTCCATATTTACTTTCCATACTTCCTAATATCTTACAAGTCTGTTCCATATCACTTTTTGAGGTTCTCTCATCAAAAAGATCCCCTGTAAGTACAATAATATCAGGTGATTTCTCCTGCATCTCATCACATATATCTTGAAGCCCTGAAGCATCCATTGTCGTTCCCATATGCAAATCACTAATTTGAAGAATCCTAATATCATCACTTAATTTATCTGTTTCAATAGTATACTTTGTCTCGATAATATTATTAATATTTATGTATCCATATACTAAAAATCCTATACTAATAACTATTGCAATAATTCCTAAGCTATATATCTTATAAAACTTTTTATATACTCTTCCATGTTCACCCTTAGTTTTTCTTAATTTATTGTAAATAAATAAAACTAAATCGATTAATGCCGTTATAACCACAAAATGCAAAACTACCATAGAATATGTTGAAAACATATTTATCGCCGGCACCCCAAATAATACAGCTAGAAAAATACATATATATTTATTTTTCTTTGTTAGTTCAGGTTTAAAAACCTTAACCATCCTTACTATAATACAATACATATAATATGCAATTAGCAAACCAAGTATTGCTGCTACTAAAATCAATAATATAATCATACTAAAATTCTCCTTTTTATAAAATTCTTTATTCACAAAAGCCGCCAAATGGCGGCTTTTGTTATATCAGAGACGAAACTAAGTTAATTATCTACTCTTTCTGACTCTTCCATATCCTTGTATACATCGTCATATTTTTTCATCTGACGTTTATATCTTTTAAATCTCCAATTAGAAATCTCACCTTGCTCGTAAAAACTTTCAAGCATACCTAACACATTAAGATATGCTTCATAAGCATTATCCTTATAATTGTTCTCAAGATTCAACTGCAAATCAAGCATTTCCTTTTCAATAAACAACCTAGCTGCACTATTACCCACGAAATACACCTCCGAAACTAACGGATAGTTAATCTGTAAACCTTCTTAGTTGCAAAATCTTCTGCAACTGATGTGATTTCTATTTCATTGATTTCATTTAAGCTTACTTCTCTTGGCACTAAATCATCAATAAGAACCCCGTTTACCATAGCATATCCATTTTTATTCTTTAAATCTACTGCTATGGTTACTTTATCACTATTACCATCTCTAGTCAATTCGTAATCTGTAATATCTTTTTCACAATTTATTTCAAGATTTTTCTCATTTACTACTAACTTGTTAAGTGAAGCATCCTTATCATAATCACTTACTATACTGAGCTTATCGAAAATACCTCCAACCCAGCTATCTCCACGTACCGCAAACTTCACATTTACTGTATCTTTTCCTTCTATTATCTCTTGTGGCAATTTATAGTATTCATCATAAAATTGTCCCGGAATTCTATCTTCAATAGTCTCTTCCTTGAGTAATACCTCATCAATATAAATGTTAAATGTTCTTCCTACATTTCCGCTGAAATATTTTACTAAAAGATAGTTATTCACTCCATTTTTAACCTTCATATCATAGCTAAACCATCCGTTTTCTGACCACGCATGTCTTAGCATCAATCCGTTAAATGTTCCTGCGCCTGTGTTATCACCCTTAATATTATGTAATAACTCATATTGATCATTTCCAAGTGGAATACTGTCTATTGCTACTCTTTCAAGTCTTGCTTTTTCCTTGCCTGTTTTTATATGGCTTTGTAATGATTTCGAATCTTTTGAAACCATATTCCAATAAATACCATATCTCTCTTTATACTTCTTATAATGAGGTGTAAATATAAGGTCACTTCTGTCTGTTCCAACAAGCTTAAACATTAGCTTTGTTTTTTCCTTCAATACATTATATCTTATATTTTTAATCCAGTTTTGTATATCCTCATCATTTGAAGCTCCGTCAATAGTAATAAAATCTTTCATACTAATATTACATGTAGCAATTGTAACATCCACACCTGTCTTACTTTCTTCCATATCCTCTGTTCCAAGACCTGCACTAAGTACAAGTGGTCCGTATTTTAAACCTATACAATTCTTGTTATCAGGAAGTGCATATGCTTCTACAGTCATAGGAATATCAAGAATAATTATCATTCCCTTTGAAACTTCAACAGTAAAGTAACCACTTTCAATATCATTGTTTACGTTGTTAACGTTGTTAACAATTTTTACCTCTGTATTTCCATTACTACTAATTTCAACTTTTACTTCACCTGCTGCCCAATCAGGAATTCTAAATGCAATTTTTATATTCTCGCCTGCTTCTTTCACTGTAAAAATAGATTTTGTAGTCTCTGGTATAGATGATTTTTGAACGATTTTAACATTCTTTTCCTTCCAGTCTACCTCTGAGGAAATGTACTGATTTACATATATAGTATCATCATTATGGAAATACATACTATCATTACATTTTGTAAAGTTCTCCATACCTGTACCAGTACAGCACCAAAAGCTGTCAAATGGTGTTGAATATACCTTGAAAAATCCTGTTGCCATCGGTTGGAAATACATTGTCATTCCTGTTTCTGGATTTTGAGAAGACATTATCGCATTCATAAATGTATTCTCATAAAAATCAGCGTATTTCTTATCTCCTGTTATCTTAAATAACTCTCTTGAAAGCTTTAACATATTATATGTATTACAAGTTTCACAGTTGCAGTTTGTTCTCTCTGCATCTAAAACTTTAGATTCTCCAAAATGCTCCCATTCACTATTTCCACCTGTAATATAAGTATGATTTTCATTTACTATTTCCCAGAATTTTTCTGCCGCTCTAAAATAGAACTCATCTTCCTCTCTATATCCAAGAGCACAGTATCTATACAATGAGCCTAAAAACTTTGGAATTGTAGTATTTGCATGCTTACCATTTAAAATATCATTTCCCTTTTCAAGCTGTTCAAATAAATAAATTTCATCAAACATATGAGCAGCCTTCTCATGTTTTTCACTTTTTGTCACTTTATATAGATCATATAAAGCTTCATTCATTCCGCCATATTCAACTGCCAATACAGTATCTTGTAACTCTTTTGACCATTTTGATGTTCTATCATAAACCCAGTCACCTAACTTTATTACAATATCAAGTGCTTTATCTATTCCTGCTAATGTATATGAGGCTGTTAAACCTGCTATGATTTTATCCATTGTATACCAAGGTACCCATGCCGGCTTTTTATTTTCTACGTTATCAAATAGTGTTTCTGGGAATGCTGATAAATACCCGCTCTTAAGCTGGCATTTAGAAAGCTCCTCCACAATATATGTAAGTTTTTCTTTTAGCTCTTCATCACCTGTCTGAGCCACTGCTTGTGCTACTGCGCTCATATAATGTCCAAGTGAATGACCTCTTATTTCTGTAACTTCCCAGCCTTTATACTTTTCAGCC
>JAVBUL010000027.1:0-13674 GCA_031555415.1 Lachnospiraceae bacterium
GTTTCATGGTATGACAATGAAAACTCATACACAAGCCAGATGGTTAGAACAATTAAGTATTTCGCTGACTTAAACTAGTTTAGGCTTTTTAAAGGGTCTGGTCTTATGGACCGGACCTTTTTTTGAAAAATAGTAAAGAAACCGCAATTATGTGGGAGAATGGAGGATATACATGCTTAATAAAAAATCAGTAGATGATATTAATGTGAATGGAAAAAGGGTTTTAGTTCGTTGTGATTTCAACGTTCCATTACAGGAGGGAAAGATTACAGACGAGAATCGTCTTGTAGCAGCACTTCCTACAATTAAGAAGTTAATAGCAGATGGCGGAAAGGTAATTCTTTGCTCACATCTTGGTAAACCAAAGGGAGAGCCAAAGCCAGAATTATCACTTGCACCGGTTGCTGAAAGACTTACACAGTTATTAGGACAGGAAGTTAAGTTTGCAGCAGACCCAGAAGTAGTTGGCGAAAATGCTAAGGCAGCAGTAGCAGCTATGAATGATGGAGATGTTGTTTTACTTGAAAATACACGTTATAGAGTAGAAGAAACAAAGAATGGCGAAGCATTCAGTAAAGAATTAGCTTCTCTTTGTGAAGTATTTGTAAATGACGCGTTTGGTACAGCTCATAGAGCTCATTGCTCAAATGTTGGTGTAACACAGTATGTTGATACAGCAGTAGTTGGTTATTTAATGCAAAAAGAAATTGATTTCTTAGGAAATGCAGTAAATAATCCTGAAAGACCATTTGTAGCTATTCTTGGTGGTTCAAAGGTTTCATCAAAGATTTCTGTTATTGATAATCTTTTAGAAAAAGTTGATACTCTTATTATTGGTGGTGGTATGGCATTTACTTTCTTCGCTGCACAAGGCTTAGAAATAGGAAAGTCATTATATGAAGAAGACTTCAAAGAATATGCAGGAAAGATGATTAAGAAGGCTGAAGAAAAAGGCGTTAAATTAATGATTCCTGTTGATTCTGTTGCAGCAGATGCATTTTCAAATGATGCGAACATCCAAGTTTGCGAAGGAAGTATTCCGGCAGATTATATGGGACTTGATATAGGACCAAAGACAGCAAAAATGTATGCAGATGCAGTTAAAGAAGCCAAGACAGTAGTATGGAACGGACCAATGGGATGTTTCGAAATGTCTAACTTTGCAGATGGTACAGTTGCAGTTGCTAAAGCTTTAGCTGAAATTGATGCTACAACAATTATTGGTGGCGGTGATTCAGCAGCAGCTGTAAATATCTTAGGATTTGGTGATAAGATGACACATATCTCAACAGGTGGTGGAGCTTCACTTGAATTCTTAGAAGGCAAGGAATTACCAGGCGTAGCAGCAGCTAACGACAAGTAGATGCTATATGATTTATAGGAAAGGTAATAGGGTGAACAAATGGCAAGAAGGAAAATAATAGCAGGAAACTGGAAAATGAATAAGACTCCAAGTGAAGCAGTGGATTTAATTAATCAATTAAAACCATTAGTGGCAACACAGGAATCAGATGTGGTATTTTGTGTACCAGCGATAAGCATTATTCCGGCAATTGAAGCTGCAAAGGGAAGCAATATAGCAATCGGTGCTCAGAATATGTATTATGAGGAAAGTGGTGCATATACCGGTGAAATTGCTCCTAACATGCTTACAGAAGTTGGGGTTAAGTATGTAATCATTGGACATTCTGAAAGAAGAGAGTATTTTGCTGAAACTGACCAGACTGTTAATAAAAAGGTATTAAAGGCTTTTGAACATAACATTACTCCTATTGTATGTTGTGGTGAAACACTTACACAGCGTGAAGAAGGAATAACAATTGACTGGGTACGTCAGCAGATAAAGATTGCGTTTTTAAATGTAACACCAGAACAGGCAAAGACAGCAGTTATAGCATATGAGCCAATCTGGGCTATTGGAACAGGTAAGGTTGCTACTACTGAGCAGGCTGAAGAAGTATGTAAAGCAATTAGAGAATGTATTTGTGAAATATATGATGAGGCAACTGCACAGGCTATACGTATTCAGTATGGTGGAAGTGTTACAGCTGACAGTGCATCAGAGTTATTTGCACAAGCAAATATTGATGGTGGTTTAGTTGGTGGAGCTTCATTGAAAGCTGATTTTGGTAAGATTGTTAATTATTAAAAATCTAATTGAATAGTTAAAGATAGTTTTAAAGGCGTCACTTCGATTTTGGAGTGACGTATTTTTATGAAAAATAAAATAAAAATAAATAATAGCTAAATGCATTGTTATAAACGTACGAATGGTATATAATAATAGTACGAAGAAAGGATGTGATTTTATGTCTATTACAGCAACAGAATTAAAAAATAATTTAGGAAAGTATTTACTTTTGTCTGCTACAGAAGATATATTTATAACGAAAAATGGTAAAATAGTAGCAAAGTTAATAAATCCGTATCAAGACAAAGTTGAAACAGCTAAATCATTGTTTGGAATTTTACCAAAAGATGCAGATATAATTGAAGCAAAAAAAGAGAGGTTAAATGATAAATAAATGAAAATATTAATTGATACGAACGTGATTATTGATGCATTAACATCAAGGGATCCTTGGAACGAAAGTGCTGAAAAAATATTTATAATGGCTGCAAATAACATAGTCGATATGTATATTACAGCGAGTTCAGCAACAGATATTTATTATCTAGTAAGAAAATATAAACAAAATACAGATGTTGCAAAACAAGTAATGGAAAAGTTATATTCGTTAGTTGGGATTTTAGAAGTTAGAGAAGAAGATTGTATAGATGCATTGATATCACCAATAAATGATTATGAGGATGCTGTTATTGAACAGGTAGCAAGAAGAAAAAATATTGAATGTATTGTAACACGAAATATAAAGGATTATGAGGCTGGACAGACTAAATTGCATTTACCAGATGATTTTGTGGAAATGATGGAGAAAGTATAAATAGAGTTGAATTTGTAGGAATATTAAAATTTTGAATAAATTAGAGGTGTTACTTCGATTTGGAGTGATGCCTTTTATGTTATTAAGAAATAAAATAACTGTTTTAATCATTGTTTACAATAGAAAAATGTTTTATAATAAAATAAATGAGTCGGAAAGTGAGCAATAAAAATGGAATATATTGTTAGAGAAATTAGAGAAGAAGAGATTGTTTTACTAGATGATTTTTTATATGAAGCAATCTATGTACCAGAAGGGAAAGAAGCACCTCCTAAAGATATAATTAATAAACAGGATATGCAGGTTTATATAGCAGGTTTTGGAAATGAAAAAGATGATAATTGTCTTGTCGCTGAAATAGATGGAAAAGTGGTAGGGGCTGTTTGGACTCGTATTATGGATGATTATGGACATATCGACAATGAAACTCCGTCATTTGCAATATCTTTAAAAAAGGAGTATCGGGGTTTTGGAATTGGAACAACTTTGATGCAGGAAATGTTAGCATTGTTAAAAAGAAAGGGATACGAAAAGGTATCTTTATCTGTTCAGAAAGCAAATTATGCTTATAAAATGTATTTGAAAGTTGGATTTGAAATAATTGGTGAAAATGAAGAAGAGTATATAATGGTTAATGTATTTTAAGCTTGGAAAGGAGAAGTTATGTATCAAGATGATGATAACTATTTTGAAGAGTTAGGATTAAGTAAATACGGATTTTCTACTGAAGAAAGAGAAAAAATCTGTGAGTTTTATAGTCTTTGCAAGACAAATGATTATGGTATATATCCGGTCAGTAAATTGGATTTTGATGGAATGCGTGAATGGAGTGAGGAATTTCTACCTGAGGTTTGCTTACTTTGGAGTAATAGAAACTGTAATTATGCAGGTGTGTATACTTCAGGTCTGTTAAAAGGGAAGGTTTGTATTGTTGATCATGAGGAAGAAATGTATGCTCCATTGTTTAGAAGTATAAATTCATTTATAGCAGCTGTTGTATCAAATAAGCTGGATGATTTGTATAATCAAGATATGTTGAGTGTGGATTGGGCTGATTATCCTTCAATTAATGCAAGTGAAGAAGAAAAAGATTCGGATTTCGAGATTGTTAAGGCTATTATTGAGCAAATTGATAATGACCCAGAGATTGATTATTATCGCAATGGAATGGTTGTATGTTATCTTATGCCGGATACACATTTAGACTTATTAAAGCCTTTTCTTTATAGAGAAGATATGTGGGTGCAAGAAGTTGCATGTTATGTATTGGCTTCTCATAATTATAAACCCGCAATAGAGTGGTTAAAAGAAATAAGTGAAATTGGAAAAGGAAATGAAAAGTTTGCAGCGACCCGTTCTTTAAAGTATATGAAAGAAAAGGAATAGTTATGGCAAATGAAAAATGAGATGATTTGATGGTTGCAAAAAAAGGAGGGGAATAGTGAGAAAAATAATGTACGAGGATTGTAATAATAATGCTGATTTCTTAAGAAGTATTTTTGTTGAAGCACAATCATTTTCAGAAACAGAACTCAGATGGACTGTTTCTGACATTGAAATTGTTCCATTAGACCAAGGAGATTATGGAATTAGTGAACCTGATTCTAACAAAGAAATGGTTTACAATTTCAGCATGAAAGTTTTAAGTGAAAAGAAAGTATTGATTAGAAACAGTGAATTAATGGAAATTTTAAATTTAACAAAAACAATTTTTAATGGAAAATTTGTCTCAAATATCAATGATAATTCAGTATCAATAAAAATCTTTGATGGGGATATTATAGAAGTACAAGGGAATATAGAACTTACCATGATAGAAAATAGAGAAAATTGAAAAAGTATATGGTGTAGATGAAAATAGTAATTATATGGAAAAGTGTAAGGCAAGAATTTTTATAAAGGAGGATTTTTAGATGCTTGATAAGATACCGAATAATGAGGAAATGATAGCTTTAGTAGGACAATCATTGTATGATGTATGGCAAAAAGTATGTAATATGATTGGTGAAAAATACGATATGGATCAGCTTTGGAATAAAGGTGGTAAAGCATGGACGTATGAATATAAGTATCGCAGAGGCGGCAAGACACTATGTGCATTATATGCAAGAGAAAATTGTATTGGATTTATGATTATCTTTGGAAAAGATGAGAGAGAAAAGTTTGAATCTGATAGGACAAGTTATTCTGAAAATGTTAGGAGAATCTATGATGAAGCTAAAACTTACCATGATGGGAAATGGGTTATGTTTGAACCTGTAGATACATCTATGTTAGAGGATTTTTTAAAGATGTTATTAATTAAGAGGAAACCTAATAGGAAATAGTAAAATGTTAAACATCAAAAGTATTGAAAGGCAATAGAGAAGAATATGAAAAAAATAAATAAGAATCCATGGGAAGCAATTCCATTAGCAGACTATGAAAATCACATGAAACTAGATACAGTAAAGCAACTTCAAGTTTTAAATAATATGATGAAAGAACAGTTTTATCATTATTCTGTTGATACAATAATGATATTAGGGATTGCTGGCGGTAATGGTTTAGAGCATATTGATGCAGGGAGAATTAAAAAAGTATATGGTGTAGATGTAAATAATAATTTTTTAGAAAAGTGCAAGGCAAGATATAGCCATTTAAAGGATGTTTTTGAGTGTCTTTGTATTGATTTGAGTGGAAATCAAGTGGTTCTTCCCTATTCGGATATAGTTATTGCAAATTTATTGGTTGAGTATATAGGATATGAATGCTTTCAAAAAACAATTAAAATTGTTAATCCGATGTACGTATCTTGTATTATTCAAATCAATACAGGAGATAGCTTTGTTTCGGATTCACCATATCTTCATGTATTTGACAGTTTAAGCCAAGTTCATTATCAAATGGATGAAGTTGAGTTAGAAAAGGCAATGAAACAAATAGATTATCATTTGGTTAAGAAGAGTCATCAGGAATTACCAAATGAAAAGAAACTGGTACAATTAGACTTTAAAAGTTTAAACTAAATTTATTTAAGGAGGAAATATTTTATGGAAGAATTAAAAGATATTATGGAAAAATTTGCTGCGTCTGGTTGGGACTTAATATCTATACCAGCTAAGCAGTGGTTAGATGGAGGCGACGATAAAGAGGCTTTAATTACTGCTATTAAAGAAGCTGACAAGGAATGTGGAAGTTGTGGTTGTGAATTTGATACATTGTACAAGAGAGCGTTGGAATTATTATAGTATGGAATTGATATATGATAGTATTGAAAAAAAAGAACTGATAGAAAAAGGCTGGTCAGAAGATAAGAAGTACTGTGTGACTACATCAGATGGAACAAGATATTTACTACGTGTTTCACCTATTGAAAAGTATGAAACAAAGAAGTCATTATTTTTGATAATGGAGCAGATTGCTACTTTGGATATTCCAATGTGTCTTCCCATAGAATTTGGCATTTGTAATGAGGGTGTTTATTCCATTCAGAGCTGGATTAATGGTGTAGACTTAGAAACAGTATTGCCATTATCAGCGGAAACAGTATTGTCTGAAAAGGAGCAATATGAGTTGGGATTGCAGGCAGGGAAAATAGCAAAAAAGATACATTCATTACCAATAGCAGAGTCACAGCAAGATTGGTACATAAAGTTTAATCGTGAAATAGATATGGTAATTGGTGATTATTGTAAATGTGGTTTGAAAATTGATGGTGATGAGTTTATTCTTGAATGTATTGAAAAAAACAGACATTTGCTAAAGAGCCGTCCACAATGTTTACTGGTTAGTGACTATAATATAATGAATATGATGTATGAAGAGAATCAATTTCAAAATGGGAGATTGAAAATTATAGATTTTGAACGTTTTGGTATTGGTGATCCATGGAATGAATTTAATTGTATTGTTTGGAGTGCTATGGCTAGTCCACATTTTGCAACGGGGCAGATACATGGGTATTTTGAGGGAGAGCCATCAAAGGATTTTTTTGATTTACTTACTCTTTATATTTCAGTTCTTGTATTGTCATTAATGTCATCTTGGGCGGTTGTTTCAGAGTTTGGGCGTAATGCTACATTGAATATGTCAAAAGATGTATTGAAATGGTTTGACAGTATGCAAAACCCTGTTCCTACATGGTTTAAAAGAAAGGTAGACAATTTAAAGGAGATATTATGATAAACATTACGAATGTAGAATCTCCTTTAGGAGATATATTGCTTGCAGAAAAAGATGATGCCCTAATTGGTCTTTGGATTGAGGAACAAAAATATTATCTAGGTTCACTTAAAGAAGAAGTTGTGGAGAATGATAATATTACAATTTTCAATCAAACAAAGCAGTGGCTTGATAGATATTTTAGAGGAGAACAGCCTAAAATAGGTGAGTTGAAACTTTCACCTATTGGAAGCGAATTTCGTCAGGCTGTTTGGAAAATTCTTTGTGAGATACCTTATGGTGTGGCTATTACTTATGGAGAAATTGCAAAAGAGATTGCAAGGCAAAAGGGTATTGAAAAGATGTCAGCACAAGCTGTTGGTGGTGCCGTTGGACATAATCCGATATCTATTATTATCCCATGTCATCGTGTGGTAGGTATGAATGGAAGCCTTACTGGTTATGCAGGTGGGATAGATAAAAAAATTAAGTTACTTATACATGAAGGAATTGATATGGATAAATATTTTGTTCCGAAAAAGGGAACAGCATTGTAAAAGGAGAAATTCATGAGTGATATATCAAAAGAAGATATGGAAGAAGCATGTACGGCAATTTCATCAATGATAGATAGAAGCGAGAAAGCACAGAAGAAGTTTTCGCATGGAACTTCTCAGTATACGTTGCAAAAGAATAGAATTAATGCGTTGAAAATTGCTCTTTCGTTGATAACAGCAGAAATAACTAATAAGAAAACGATAAATGAATTTGAGCAGGATGATTTGGATAAGGCAGTCGCTCCTATTACTTCTTTGATAAGTAAAAGCGAAAAGGCTATTGGTAAATTATCTCAAGAAACGTGGCAATATAGGATGCTCAAAAATAATCTAAAAGCACTGTATATAGCTTTACCATTATTAAAAAATATGGAGGTACAGGATGAAGATTAATGGACCTATAGAAATTATGTATGTTATTACAGCGTTATTTTTTATTTTAGCAATTGTATTGTTTTTAGGAAAAGGAAGCTGGTTAATAGCAGGATATAATACAGCTTCAAAGGAAGAAAAGTCTAAATATGATGAGAAGTTGCTATGTAGGACAGTGGGTGGATGTATGGGTTTTATAGCCTTGTTACTATTAGTTACATGCTTTATATGGGATATGGTTCCAAATTACTTTACACATATTCTTGCAGTACTCATCATATTAGATTGTGTCATAACAATAATTTTGTCTAATACAATTTGTAAAAAAGGATAAATCTAAACTTTGCAAGAATGTAAGTGGAGGAAAGATATGTATGGAAAACAATAGGAAATTATCAGCTAGTTGTGTTGTGATTAATGAAAATAAGGTTTTATTAGTAAAGCATACTTACGGTGCCGCAAATTGAAAATATGTTATACCAGGAGGCTTTAGTGAATATGGAGAAATGCCACAACAAACTGCTGAGCGTGAAGTTTTGGAAGAAACAGGAGTGACGGTTAGAGCAAATGAATTGATTGCAGTGAGATTTACATTAGAAGAAGTATGGTGTATTTTTAATGGTGAATATGTAAGCGGAAACGCTATCTCAGATGGAATGGAAAATGAGGAAGCAGTATTTATAGATGTAAATGAAGCACTTATAAGTGATAATGTAGTTGATACAACAAAAGAACTTATAAAAACAATTCTTGATAAAGAAAAAGCTATGTTAAAGAAAAGTACTTTTATAAATAAAAAATTTGATGACAGTTCATGGCAATTGTTTATATAGTTTAAATAAGTTGATAGATTAAACGCAGATAAATGCCAGTCAGTGGCGGGTAAATTAACTTGGACATATTTAAGTGCGCACGCAGCGCGCAGAAGGGTAGAAGAATGAATATAAATTGGAATGCAGATAAATATACATCGAATTTTTCGTTTGTACATCAATATGGTAATGATGTTACTGAATTAATCGATAAAGAAAATGCGACTACATTGATTGATTTAGGATGTGGCAATGGAGCATTAACAAATACATTATGTGATAAAGGATTTACAGTAAAAGGTATAGATGCATCAAAGGAATTATTAGATATAGCAAAGAAATGTTATCCTGAAATTGAATTTATTCAAGCAGATGCGACAAACTTTGAGGTAGAAGTTAAAGTTGATGTTGTCTTTTCTAATGCAGTATTTCATTGGATTGATAAAGAAAAGCAACCAGATATGTTAAAATGTGTATATAATGCATTAAAAGAAAATGGACAGTTTGTATTTGAGTTTGGTGGATATGGAAATAATCATTTGATTCATGAAGCATTGACAGAAGTGTTTTTGAAATACGGTTATATGTATGTGAATCCCTTTTACTTTCCAACAATAGGAGAATATTCAATGCTTTTGGAGGAAGTAGGGTTTAAGGTAACGTATGCAACCTTATTTGATAGACCAACTGAGCTTATGGGTAAGGATGGATTAAAGGATTGGATAAATATGTTCGTAAAAACGCCATTTGGTGTGATTGATAGTGAAGAAGAGAAAGAAAAAGTTGTAGATGAGGCAGTAGAAAATCTACGAAGTTTTTTATATAAAGATGGTATGTGGTATGCAGATTATGTGCGAATAAGGATGAAAGCAGTGAAGTAGTTGAAAGCAAAAGGAGGAAGTATAGTATGTCAGCATGGGTTACTCATATTATAATAGCAGACAAGCTATTAGAAAAATTAGATTTAGATAGAAAAGGTTTTATTGTTGGAAATGTTGCACCAGACTGTAATGTAGAAAATGAAGATTGGACTGAATTTACGCCTCCAAAAGAAGTTACTCATTGGATGAGTGGAAAAAGTAAATTGACAGCAGATTATGAAGGATTTTTCAATAAATATATTAGAGATAATGAGATTGAATCTCGGGAACAATACGCTTTTTTACTAGGGTATTACTCTCATCTTATTACTGACGTTGAATTTCAAAGGTTTGTAAGAGAAGAAAATCGTGTTAAAAATTTATTTAAAAGAATAAAGAATAATACTAAAATGAATGAAAAAATTCAAGGATATCCAGAGGATTATGATACTATAAAAAAGGTGTTTGGAGGAAAAAATGCTTTTTATGATATTTACATACAAGAGTATAATTACTTAGAGAATAATACAGATTCAAGCTACAATACAATTTTAAGAAATATAAGTAGCTTTCCAGATTATATAGATTATATGCCAAAAGGTACCATTATGAGAAAAATAGGTATAATGGCAAATGAATTAAATATTCAGGAACCAAGGAAAGACTTTGTATTTTTCACTGAATATGAATTTAGTGATTTCATTGAAGAAACAAGCAATATTATATATAAATTGATTTGTGAAAGAATGAAAGAAAAATAAGTAGATGGAGGTATAAGTCATGAGAATAGTAATTGGAATTATAATGGGAATAGTAACAGTTTTGCTAGGTGTATATACATCTTTTGCGGCAAGACAGAAAGGTCCTATACTTTCTAATACATATTTGTGGCTAAGTAAAGAAGAACGAAAGATGGCGGATAAAAAGGCAGAGTATCACTTGGTTACGGTTATTTTTGGCGGATTGACAATGGTTTTTCTAATGGAAACAATTTATATATTTACATTACTTAAAATCACACATACGATTGGCTTTTGTTTTATAGGATTTATAGTAATTTATGCGATTTTTGACACAGTGAAAAGCAGAAAGTAAGAACTTAGGAGGGTGATAATGAGTGAATTAAAAAATAATACAGTTAAATTAAACGAATATAAGTCGAGAGCAAAAGAACTGGTTAGTAAGATGACTTTGGAAGAAAAATGTTTTCAAATGTTGCATAAAGCACCGGCTATTGAAAGGCTTGGAGTTAAGTCTTATAATTGGTGGAATGAAGGGCTTCATGGTGTAGCAAGAGCAGGTGTTGCTACTGTCTTTCCACAGGCAATAGGACTTGCGGCTTCTTTTGATGAGGAATTACTTGAGAGTGTTGGTGATGCAGTTTCAACGGAAGGAAGAGCTAAGTTTAATGTTCAACAGCAATTTGGTGATACAGATATTTATAAAGGGCTTACATTTTGGGCACCTAATGTAAATATTTTTAGAGACCCTAGATGGGGAAGAGGCCATGAGACTTATGGAGAAGACCCATATCTTACTTCTAAACTTGCAGTAAGGTATATAAATGGATTGCAGGGACATGACGAGAATTATTTAAAAGCAGCGGCTTGTGCTAAACATTTTGCGGTACATTCAGGTCCGGAGGATTTACGTCATAGTTTTGATGCGACAGTTTCTAATAAGGATTTGTTTGAAACTTATTTACCGGCATTTGAAGCTTGCGTGAAGGAAGCGAAAGTTGAAGCTGTAATGGGTGCATATAATAGGACAAATGGAGAGCCTTGTTGCGGAAGTAGCTTTTTGTTAAAGGATGTGCTTAGAGACAAATGGAATTTTGATGGTCATGTGGTGTCGGATTGTTGGGCTGTGAAAGATTTTCACGAGAATCATAAGGTGACAGATGGTCCGATAGAATCAGTAGCATTAGCTGTAAATGCAGGATGTGATCTTAATTGTGGGAATATTTTTCTTTACCTAAAACAGGCAGTTGAGCAAGGCATGGTATCAGAAGAAAAGGTTACTACTGCGGTAGAGAGACTTTTTACTACAAGAATGCAATTAGGTTTATTTGATGATTCAAATAATGTACCATTTAATAAGCTTTCTTATGTTGAAGTTGATTCTAAGACAATGGTTGAAAAAAACTTGGATGCAGCGAAAAAGACATTGGTACTTTTAAAAAATGAAAATAACATTCTGCCACTTAATAAAAAGAATATAAAAACAATCGGTATAATAGGACCTAATGCAAATAATAGAAAAGCCTTGATTGGTAATTATGAAGGGACATCATCTAGGTATGTTACTGTTAGTGAGGGAATACAAGATTATTTGGGAAATGATGTCAGGGTTTTATATTCGGAAGGTTGCCATTTATATAAAGATAAGGTTGAAGGACTGGCTGAAACTAGTGACCGATTATCAGAGGTTAAAGCGATATGTGCGCAAAGTGATGTCCTTATTGCTTGTATGGGATTGGACCCGGGGCTCGAAGGTGAAGAAGGAGATCAAGGAAATCAATATGCTAGTGGGGATAAGCCAAATCTTAATCTACCGGGTATTCAAGAAGATGTTTTAAAAGCTATGTATGAAAGTGGAAAACCTGTTGTTTTAGTTGTATTATCAGGCAGTGCATTACTACTAAATTGGGCACAGGAGCACGTAGCAGCTATTATAGAGGCATGGTATCCGGGAGCACAAGGTGGAAGAGCTGTTGCTGAAGCTATTTTCGGAGAATTTTCACCGGAAGGTAAATTGCCGATTACATTTTATAAAACTACAGAAGAACTTCCTGACTTTACAGATTATTCTATGGAAAATAGAACATATCGTTATATGAAGAACGAGTCATTATATCCTTTTGGGTATGGATTATCTTATTCTGATTTTGAAATTGATAGGGTGGATATAGATACAGATATTATTACAGAAGACGGCATTAATATAAAGCTTTATGTTGAAAATAAAGGAGTGATGGATGCAAGGAATACAATTCAAGTTTATGTAAAGGCAGTACGAGAAGAAACTCCTAATGCACAGTTAAAAGCTTTTACAAAGGTAGAAGTACCAGCAGGGCAAGAAAAGGAAGTAAGTATTCATCTTCCGATGAGCGCATTTAGTATTTGTGATAATGAGGGCGAAAGGGTTGTAGAATGTGGTGATTATACTATATATGCAGGGGATTCACAGCCGGATTCAAGAAGTATTTTATTGACTGGGAAGTCACCTGTAAAATTCAAGGTATCGTCACAGAAAAGAGTCCAGTTAATTTAAAATTGTAAACATCAAGATATTTATAAAACATGTTAATATTGAGATAGAAAAAATAAATAATGTAAGTATAATTACAATATATCATATAAGGAGAAGGTGAAAATATGCTGTATATTGGAATTGATTTGGGAACAAGCGGTGTAAAGCTCCTATTAATGGATGGTAATGGTGAGATAAAAAACATTGTCACAAAGGAATATCCTTGTTATTTTCCAATGCCTGGATGGTCGGAGCAAAATCCAGAGGACTGGTATGAGCAAACTATTATTGGAATAGAAGAATTGCTTTCTGGCGCAGATAAAGGAATGGTTGCAGGTATCTCTTTTGGCGGGCAGATGCATGGCTTAGTAATTTTAAATGAAAATGATGAAATAATTCGCCCTGCTATATTGTGGAACGATGGTAGAACAAACGCCCAATGTGAATATTTGAATAATGTTATTGGAAAAGAACAGATATCAAAGTATACTGCAAATATAGCTTTTGCAGGGTTTACAGCGCCGAAGTTACTTTGGTTAAAGGAAAATGAACCAGATAATTTTAAAAAGATTGCAAAGATTATGCTTCCGAAGGATTATATAGCATATAAGCTAACAGGAGTACATTGTACAGATGTATCGGATGCCTCAGGAACACTTCTTTTTGATGTAGAAAACCGTAAGTGGTCAAAGCAGATGTGCGATTTATGTGAGGTCAGAGAAGAGCAGATGCC
>JAVBUL010000095.1:0-28158 GCA_031555415.1 Lachnospiraceae bacterium
ATGTTTAACATTGAATATTGTCCATTTGCTATGATGTCTGAACTTGCTGCCGGTGAAACTATACTTTCTGTATAACCATCATAGCTATATCCATAGTAATTACCTTTTAGATTAACATTACTGTATTTTCCATTTAGTTCAAGGTCATCCAACACATATAGATTTGCACCGTCTTGTGAGGAGAAGTTACCACCTGAAGTAATGTCCTTGCCACCCTGTTCATTTCTTGAAATTATTATATTCTCACACCATAAATTAGAATGCGACAAAAGCGTAGCGTTACTCTTTAGAGAGGATGTTCCTTGCACTACCAGAGAGCCTTCCGCTACCGCATTTATTTTTTCAGTTCCATTACCAATATTAAGATTTGCACCTTCTGTAATGTTTATATTTTTTCCTGCAATTATCCCTGAATTTATATTTACATTAATCGCTGTTGCATTTGCTATATTTATATCCTTATTCGAAATAATAGCATATTCCTTAAAAGTATCCAGATTATTTGCTCCTGTAAAATCAATATTTACATTAGGATATAGACATTCAATATCTACTGTCACATCTGCAAAATATCCCTCTTCTGTCTGGTACATAACTACCACATCAGATAATATTATCCTATATTCGCCTATTTCTGTATTTTTATATGCATGAATATTATTAATAGTCTTTACAAATGCCATGTCTACACTTTCAATGTAACCATTCAGCTTTTCTATAATGTCTGATATAACATTTTGATTATCACTTTCTGCCTGTCTATAATACTCCTCACCTGTGAAGCTAACATTTGAATTTTCTTTTGTAAGTTCTGCCAACATAGATATAATATATTTTTCTTTAAGTTCCTTATTTGCTTCTTCATTAGATATCATATATTGATATCCCAAATCTTCTCTTACAAGATTTCCCACTACATAGCTATAAGAGTTACTTAGCCTAGTCATACTATCCATACCGATTCCGGCATATATCTCATCAAGCGCTGACTCCGCTGTATAAAAAGTCTTCTTTGTTTTATTATCCATTGTCTTAAGAGTTAGGTTTCCCATGGCAGCAGAAATAACAATTGTCGCCAGTATTGTTATAAAACTAATAACTACAATTGCCATTACTAAAGTAGAACCTCTATTTTCTTTTAATACGCTCCCTTTCTTACTCATAGGATGCCCTCTATCTTTCCTTTGTTGTAACAATAGATGTTAAAACATCTGCATCTGGTTGTTTGTATCTGACTGTAACCGTCATTTGATACATATAATCGTTCTTTTCTCCTCCCGATGTTATAGTATCTTCTAAACTATATATATTAGAATAAATATTAACCACATCCGGCAATGAAACATTTCCTATACTTCCTCTATTTGACTTTACCTTATCCCAAAACACTACATTTTCTTTATTTATATGTATTTCATTTCCATCAGCTGCTATTGCCTGTTGCTCTATAACGTAAATCTTTATATCCTTTTCATGTTCTGCTATTTTATTTACACTGCTATCAATATAATTATATGTAATATTTATTTTATCATCATTATAATAAATAAATTTTCCATTATCATTATAAAGCTTTGTTATATCTGCCTTTTTATCAAATAGAGGTAATATAAGATAAATATTTGGCACTACCTTGTCATTACTTATTGTTGCTGATGCTATGTCATAAGAAACTTCTTTTGTTTCACCTTCATATGTATAATTAACTATAAGGCTTATACTATATCTATACTGGTCTGAATTTGTATATTCACACTCAATTGCCAGTTCAGCTTGTTTCTTTGTTTGCTCTACTGTTATAAGGCTATCTCCAAACAATGTCTGAAGCTGAGAATCTGCCGAGCTATATTGTCTGTATATTGCCACTATATCATCGCCATATAAACTATCCATTTTAGGAACTTCATACTCATTAATAGTATATAAACTTCCTCCTGCCGGCTTTGAATCCAGTGTAACATTTATAAAAAATCGTTCTCCATCCGCACCTTCAAAATAGTCATACTCACTACCTTCATATGAATAACTCTTATCTCCGATATTTTCAAACTCATACCTAGAGTAACGTTCTCCTTCTACTTCTGTTCCTTCTACTATATCATATTTTTTCGTTGTAATACTACCCTCATATTTTTCAAGTAAAGATTCTAAAGTCCTTGCATCAAAATTTTCTGCCACATCCTGGGCTACTTGTGTACCATTTTGAATAACCTTTGCCTGTGCATTTAATTTCATTGCTGAAATAAAGCTACGCAAAAGAGGGATTGCAATAATTGCAATTATAGTTATTGTAACAAGAATTTCAATTAAACTAAATCCCTTATTTCTTTTATTCATAAACGTTTACACCACCTGTTGTGCTTTCTATAGCAAATCTTGGATTATCATTATCTTCATTTAAAACCTTTATATTAAGTTCCTTGTCAGATTCATTTACAACATTTAGCTTAACTCCGCTCTTATCGTCATCAGAAGATCTTTTTGAGCTTATTATAAGCATATCCAAGGTTTCTCCACAGTTTAGGGTATCACCACTTAAATAATCTGTTTCTGGATATGTCACATTTCCAAGCTTATATGACACCTTATAATTTCCATCTGTTCCTGTTACATATACATAAGCACTTACTACACTATTATCTGTTGTTGATAAAACCTTTTTATTTAATGCATCATTCGCCTGTCCCATAACTATAGAATCCATATCGGATGCTGATGAGTTAAGTATTATGTACAAGTCATAATTGTTAATTATATTTGCACCTGTTGCTTTATCCAGTGTCATAGCCGGATAAAATGTACTTGAATAGAATATATTTGGTGTTCCTATCGCTACATTCTTTAGTATAGCTCTTGGAAATTCCCTCTTACTTCCTGTTATATCATACATTGATAATGTCAATGTTCCGGAAACTATATCCTCTACTTTATCATATGTCACAGACATTGTTTCTATGGTACATTTTGATTCATTATTGTTTAAATATTCTATTGTATCTTTCCAGTTTTCATAAGACGCTTCAAAAGATGCTGTATATGTAGTCTTATGCCCTACCAAATCACTACTATATACATTAGCACCTACAGAACTTGGATTACTTGATTGAACGTTCCCAAATGTATATATTTTATTGGTAGTTGAAAGCCCTATTTGCTTAAACCATACACCTGTATTTTCTTCTACACTGCTTAAAAATACTATAGCATTATCTTGACTAGTACCATTTGCAAACATAGAAAGTATATTTTCATATGTTTTTGCAAACTCTTCGGTATCTTTAATCATATCATCTTTTTTTGCATAGTTAATTGCCAGTTCACTGTAACGTTTATTTAAATCTCTTGTATCCTCTGTTAGTTTATCTGTAGCCTCCACAAGATTTAAATAACCAAAGTAATATGCTCCAAATAATAGAAAACACATAGCTAGTATAAATAATAATTTTTTATCACGTTCTGATATTTGTAATTTCATGTGCCCTCCCACTATTTAGTCATATTTTTAAGTATATTTAATATGCTATCTGCTGGTAATGTATATGCAAAAGTGGCTGTAAAATTAAGAGTAACCACTCCATCCGCATCCTTTGATTCAGTAATTGCACTTACAAATACATTTCCTACATAACCAAATGACTCTAACTGCTGAATAAATTTAGCAACACTTTCTTTTGTACTTGTTGTACAAGAAAGATTTACACTACCTGAAGATGTACTAAAATTGTTTATACTAATATCGCTAGGTTGCTTATCCTCTAAATCTTTAATAAGTGTTGAAAGTGCATCATTTGGGTCAGCCGTCAAAGCATAATAACCTATTGCATCTTTTAATATATCCTTTGAACTATAGTAATTATCAACCACTTCTTCTATTGATATTACTTCTTTTATCTTTACCTCTACATTTTCTTTATCTGTCTTAGCTGATAGATAGCCCAAAAACGGAACCGCTACCAATAAAGCCGAAACACCTACCGATGTCATAAGTCCTATTCTTAAGTATTTAAATGTATTATTACTCTTAAATTTTATAGTATCCTCATATAACATAAACCCTGCCGGTGCTATTCCCGCACCAATACAAGAAATATATCTTGATATTTCATAAGGACTAATCATCAACTTTGAGTCTATCGATACATTATTCAACTCCATAACCTGCATTATGCTAAAATTAAACTCATTGGCAAAAAGATTTTCTACGCCCAGCATCTCCGCACTTGCACCTGTTAAGTATGCTTTTTCTACAGGTCGCTCAACGTTTCGTGATGAATAATAATCTACTACTCTTACTATATTATTTGTAAGATATTCCAGTGATTCTGTAACCACATCACCATCATAAGAACTATGTATAATTCTTTCAGTCTTAAGTAAATCAACAGCTTCCCATTCTTCAATTTTCTTTTCTTCACAAAGAGTTGATACTACTGTATTTTTTCCATATGGCACTATTCTTTGCAGTACCATAACATTATTATCTATAATATTTATTACAGTTGTACTATCTCTAATCTCAATAACCAAACTAACTGCTGAATCAACTTGTCTTTTTATAACTTGTAATGAACTATTTCCTGAATAGTCAATGTTTTTTACAAACAAACCCAAACTGCTTGCAAGATCCATAACCGAAAGCACTATTTGCTTTGGTGCTGCTATTACATTTACTCTTAATTTTTTTGTATCTTCTACATGTAATTCTTGCAATATCACATATGAAACAATATAATTTTCCACGTCCACCGGAAAATAATCTGTTGCATTTGTTGAAATAAATGACGAAAGTTTTTTATCGTTCATATATGGGGTAACAACTTCTTTAGTTGCTATATTAGTAGATGCCAATGTAAATATGGTGTTTTTAGTTAAAATACCAGCTTCCTTAAATGCACCTGCCAAAGCCTGTGAAACTCTTTCTGTGTCCTTTACAAGCCCCTCTTCCACTGTCCCTTCAGGTGTTTTTATCTGTATAACTTTATGTACTTTTGCATCTGTACCGGAATAACTTAGTTCGCAAACTCTTATATATGTATTTCCGATATCAATAGTTAATATCTTAGACATTCTTACACCCATCTGTGCGCTGCGTGCGCACTTATTTCATTTGTTGAACACGCTTTTTCGTTCAACATCACTTTTTAAATTTAGTCATAGCGAAATTTATATGTATATTGTTAGAATAACATTGTTTTATTAACAATGTTAGTATAGCAGTGTTATTCTAACAGTGCACATATAAATCCCTCTAAAAATATTATCTGATTCCCGACACCATTAAATACCAATTAACTAATTTATCACCATATAACATAGATATGATTATACCCATAGAAAGATATGGTCCAAATGCTAATACATTACCTTTTTTCAAAGCAACCATAAGGAATATATGAATAACAGAACCCAGTATACATCCTAATATCAGTGCCACTATTATAGATTGAAATCCTATAAGCAGTCCTGCTACAGCCATAAGCTTTATATCTCCACCGCCTATACCTCTTCCTTTTGTTATCATATATAATAATAACAAAAACCCACTGACAGCAAAAAAACCAAATATATACTCTAAAGGATCATTTCTATTTATCAAAAATCTTATAATACCTAAAACCAAAATAAATATATTTATAGAAACAGGAATCTCCTGTGTTCTTATATCTATAACACTTAATACTAAAAGTGCTGATGTACAAAGAGCAAATAATATGCTGTCAACGTTTATACCGTTTATATAAAATATCAACACATATCCGACGCCATTGATAAACTCTACCAATGGATATTGGTTTGATATCTTAGTCTTACAGTATCTACATTTGCCTGCCAATGTCAACCAGCTTATAAGTGGTACTAAATCGTACCACTTAAGCTGATGATTGCAGGACATACAATGCGATCTTTTCGTTGCTATATTCTCTTTACTTGGTATTCTGTAAATGCATACATTTAAGAAACTTCCAATTACTATTCCGTAAATGAATATAAGCACAAACATTATTAACTCATATTGCATATTATCTCCATGCTTTTCGCAATTCTATTATAATTAGTCTTGGCCTTCACCAGTGCTTGTTGATCCTTCTTTTGCAGCTTTATTGCCTGAAGAAAAATCGTCATAATCATCTTTATAATCTGTTGCAACAGGTACTTCAACTAATATATCACTGCCAGAAATATAAATTATAACATTTTCTTCTTTTATACTTCCAAACGCCTTTGAAACCAATGCATCAAAAAATTCGTCAGCCAATGTCTCATTTACAATTTTAGCTGCTTTATTACTTGTCTCTTTAAATGTTTTTAAAGTATATTCTTTAAGAGTAACACTTTGTGATGCTGCTTCATCTGCCATAACTGACTGTACCGCCGTATAAATACCATCAAGTGCCTGTACGTCCTTTGAATATCTAGCCTTCTCGATATTCTTCAAAATAGTTGGTGCCAATACACCGATAAGTACTGCCATAATAGCAATAACTACAATAAGTTCTACTAATGAGAAACCTTTGTTATTTTTCTTGTTTTCTTTCTTATTCATCCTTACTCTCTCCTTAATTATTTTATGTATTGAAATGGTTACGTCGGATAACCACAATCAACCGTATCGTTGACTATCCAATGCTATCATATAACGACACCATCGGTGTATAAATCGCTGCAATCAGCAAACATACAATAACTGCCATAACAATGATAATAAGCGGTTCCATAAGTGCTGTTGCTTGTTGCGTGGTAACTTCTACTTCTTCATCATAGTAATTCGCTATGTTTGTAAGCATTTCTTCCATGTTACCTGTCTCTTCTCCTATACCTAACATATGCAAAACCATCGGCGGAAATAACCCGCTTGTTCTAAGTGGCGCCGAAAGTGGCATACCCCTTTGAACCTGCCTCATAGCCTCGTGTAATGCATCCTTAAACAAAATATTATCCATCGTCTTTGCCGTAATATCAATCGCCTCGATAAGCGGCATACCTGATGCTATAAGAGTCGACAATGTTCTTGAAAATCTAGCACATGCTGTTTTTGTCTGTAACAATCCAAGTACTGGTATTTTAAGCTTTAATCGTGCCACTTTTCTCGCACCTGCCGGTGTCTTAGCATACATTTTATATGCTACTATAATACCACCCAACAACGCAATGTAAATATACCAATGTGCTCTAAGACTTTCACTAAGTCCAACAACCGCTGCCGTAAATGCCGGTAGGTCAGAATCGATACTGTCAAACATCTCTTCAAACTGTGGTATAACCACCATAAGCATAAGAACTACTACACCGATTGCCACCACACAAAGTACCATCGGATACATCATAGCTTTCTTTACCAAGCTTTTAACCTTTGCATCCTTTTCAAAATGTACACTCATTCGTTCAAGTGCTACTTCTAAGCTTCCTGATACCTCTCCAGCTTCAACCATATTTATAAGAATCGATGGAAATATACCTGTTTCTTTTCTCATCGAAACTGATAGTGAATCACCTTTTTCAACGTTTTGACATACATTTTTTAGTGCATTTTTAAGTGCATCGTTTTCAGTTTGTTCACTTAGCATCCTAAGTGCTACCACTATACTCACACCTGCCTTTAAAATACTAACAAACTGTCTGCAAAATATAGCCATCTGACGTGGTTGGATTTTCTTTTTCTTAAATCCAAACGAAATTTCTTTGTCTAATACAGAAGTTTCTTCTATCCTAATAATCGAATACCCATCCGACCTAAGTAATGCTTTAGCCTTATCAATGGTATCCGCTTCTATGTTAGCCTTTTTATTCTTACCTTCTTTTGTAAGAACTTCATAAGTATAACTAGCCATTATGTAATTCCTTTCCCAAAACGTCGACCGGTAGCGACACTTGCAAAAATTGCTAGCAATTCTTGATTAACTACCACTACTTTACTGCGCACTTTCCTATTATTACAAATATCGCCTCACGGCAAATAAAAGATCACATCATTTATCATAATACAAATATACGCCAAAATGCTCATTTTGTCAATTAAAACCTAGTTTTTAAGCCCTTTTCTGTATAGGAAAAATCTGCTACTAATTAACTAATCAATAAGTCTTCTTTCAAGATTAGCCGAGTCCTGCGCATAGTTCATTGCATTATCCTTTGATATCTCTCCAAGAGAATATAAATCCAAAATAGCATCATCCATTGTTATCATGCCTTGTTTTCTGTTTGTTTGAATAGTTGAATTAATCTGAAATGTTTTTCCTTCTCGTATAAGATTTTTTATAGCTGCAGTATTATGTAATACTTCAAATGCAGCTACTCTTCTTTTATCTATCGTCGGAATAAGCTGCTGTGACACTATCGTTTCTAACACCATTGCCAATTGAATTCTTATTTGCTGCTGTTGATGTGGTGGAAATACATCTATAATTCTATCTATCGTACTAGCCGCACCTATTGTATGAAGGGTCGAAAGCACAAGATGCCCTGTTTCCGCCGCTGTTATAGCTGTAGATATTGTTTCAAGATCTCGCATCTCTCCTACAAGGATAACATCCGGATCTTCTCTTAGTGCTGCCCTTAACGCATTTCCATATGAATTAGTATCCAGCCCTATTTCTCTTTGATTAACCATCGCACTCTTATGTTGATGCAAATACTCAATTGGATCTTCCAGTGTAATAACATGAGATGTTGTATTTTCATTTATTTTATCAATAATAGAAGCAAGTGTTGTTGACTTACCACTTCCCGTTGGACCTGTAACAAGTACTAATCCTCTTTTCTTTTTATATAGACTAGCTACTGATTGAGGTAATCCAAGTTCCTCCGGCTTTGGAATCTTCGTTCCTACCAAACGAATAGCCGCCGATAGTGAACCTCTTTGTTTAAATACATTTACCCTATATCTTCCAAGCTGTGATATAGAAAATGAAAAATCCACTTCACCCTTTTCTTCCAATGTCTCAATTTGTTTTTGCGACATGATAGCTCTTATAATCTCACTTGTATCATCCGGCATTAGCCTTGGGAAATTCATATCTATGAGGGAACCATTCACCCTCATCTTAGGCGGTGTTCCGACTGTTATATGAACATCTGATGCCTTATTATCCTTTGCTATAACCAGCAATTCCTCTATAGTTGCCATTTTGCCCGTTTCTCCTATTCTTCATCTGCCGAATATGTAACCTTTCTCATTTCAGCCAATGATGTTATTCCTTCCTGAACATATTTTGATGCTGAATTTTTAAGAGAACTCATTCCATCTTCTTCAGCAGCTTTCTTTATCTCTTCGGTGGTCGCACTAGATGCAATTAAGCTTCTTACTTTACTTGTAATAGTCATAATCTCATAAATACCAATACGTCCATAATACCCTGTATTTCCACAAAGAGGGCAACCCTTAGGCTCATATATTTTTATAAATTTATCTAAATCGACTCCTAATTCTACCTTTTCTTCAGGCGAAGCCACATGTGATTTTTTACATTCGCAAAGCCTTCTAATAAGTCTTTGTGCTATAATACCAACCAATGAATCACCTAGAAGATATGGTTCTACGCCCATATCCATCAAACGACTTATAGTTCCGGCTGTACTATTTGTATGTAAAGTACTTACAACAAGATGTCCTGTAATAGATGCTTTTACTGCTATTTCTGCAGTTTCACCATCCCTTATCTCTCCTATCATAATAATATCAGGATCCTGTCTTAATATACTTCTTAAAGCGCTTGCAAAGGTTAAATCAGCTTTTGGATTTACCTGAACCTGATTAACACCATCTATATTTGCCTCTACAGGATCTTCAACTGTTACAATATTTACCTCATCACTGTTAAGCTCACTGACAGCTGTATATAGTGTAGTCGATTTACCACTTCCCGTAGGACCTGTTACTAATATTATTCCATGTGGGTTTTTAAGTATATTATCAAATTTTATTAAATCATCGGGTCTTAAACCCAAATCCTTTTTATCTGTTTTAAAAGACTCTTTTGATGCAATACGCATAACTACTTTTTCACCAAACACTGTTGGCAAACAAGATACACGGATATCATACTCTCTTCTATCCACCTCTATTGTGATACGACCATCTTGAGGCTTTCTTTTTTCTGATATATCCATGCCTGAAATAACCTTTATTCTTGCGATAATAGCAGAAAATAAAGCTCTGTCATATACTATTGCTTCTCTAAGAGTTCCATCTACTCTATATCTTACTTTTACTGTATATTCAAAAGGTTCAATGTGAATATCACTTGCCCTCTGTCTTACTGCCTGTTCTATCAGACTCTTCACAAGCTGAACAATCGGAGAATTAGCTACATCTTCTCTCCTTGCCTCATCATCCGAATCCGATTTCATATATATTTCTTGTTCTTTTTTATATTGTTCAGCAGCAGCCATCGCCTGCTGCTTTCCAAAATACTTATCTATTTGCGCTTCAATTTGCTCTGGCATACTAAGTACCGGTTCAATAAGTAAATTTGTAACAATACTTAAATCGTCCATAGCAATGATATCCATAGGGTCTGCCATTGCTACCACTAATGTATTTGCATTGGTGGCTGACATTCTTATCGGAATAACGCAATATTTTCTTACAATTTGCTCTGTAAGCATATGTACTGCTTCCTCATGAAGTTTTTCTTTTCTGAGGTCACAGTACTCTATGCCTAACTGTTCACAAAGTGTATCTATTAGCTTTTCTCTTTTTACATAACCTAACTCAATAAGTGTTTCCCCTAACTTGGCCCCTTTTTTCTTCTGTTCCTCTAAAGCTTTTTTCAACTCTTGCTCGGTAATATACCCCTTTTTCAAAAGTACATCACCCAATTTTACTCTTTTTCTGAAATTAGCCATTGCTACACCTCATTAATATTCCAACATTATTCCTGCGGTGCCAGATATTTTTTCATTAATTCCAGCATCTCCTTTGTGCTTATAGGTTTTGTGATAAACTCATTCATTCCTGCTTTTAAACACATATTACGATCATCCATAAACGGACTTCCTGTAAGAGTTATTATCGGAATATCCTTTGCTCCTTCAATTCCTGATTCTCTAATCTTTATTGCTGCTTCCACTCCATCCATTTCAGGCATCTTCATATCCATCAGAATAATGTCATATTTGCCTTCCTTTTGATAAAACATCTCTACTGCCTCTTTCCCATTTGTAGCGCCATCTGCTTCAAGCCCAAACAGCTTAAGCATTGCAATAAATATTCTTAGATTTATATCAATATCCTCTGCAATCAACGCCAACATACCACTAAAATCTGGTATTTCTCCTGTAATATCATATCTTTTTCTTTCTACTTCTGTCATTTTCACTTCTTCCTTCCTAACATGTAATTTCTCTATTTTTTATTTTTTGTTGCCAACGCTCCTGCTACAATTGAGCCTGCCATCTTTGCCAAATTGCAATCTGCTTCTGACCAATCTGACGGTTCTTCAAGTGCAACATATACCAAAAATCCCAAGCAGTTACCTTCAATTATAAGTGGTATACTGCAAACGCTTTGTGCTCCATAATCTATTGATGGATTTTTTTCATACATTTCTTTTGTTGATTTGTGATATACATACGAACTAGATAGTAGCTCTTCGAAAAAATTTTTTATTTTCTCTATCTCAATCTCTAGTCCTACTCTACTTTCATACTCTGGTTTTTTTCTAACTTCATAAGTACAAACCAAAGTCGCTTTGTCTCGCATTTCATATAGTGAAATTCTATCAGTATCCATAAATTGTAATAGATTACCTAATGCTGTTTCGATTAATTCACTAAAAACATACGGCTTCGTAAATGGAACTGAAAATTCTGTAATGAATTTTTGTGTCTTAAGCTGCTTACTTATCAGACTATCCATTTCACGCTGTTGCCTTGTGTCATGCAATGAAGTACCAAATCCCATAATCTGATTTTTTTTATCATATAAAGGAAATACATCACCATATGAAGTTATCACTTCTCCATCTTTTGATACAAGCTCCACTTCTCCAGTCCAAACTTCTCCGCGACTTATCTTTGGATTAATTTCTTCATCAAGTACCTTCTGTGATGCCGGTGATAGATAATCATAACAAGTACCTTCCACATTTTCATTCCAACCTGTGATATTATTTAGTGATTTATTACTAAATACGATTCTCAAATCCTTGTCGAAACTTGCCAACCATTCTTTTGAATACTCTGCAATTGCCTTTCTCCACTCTTCTGACTGACGAAGTTTTACTTCTGTGCTAATGTCTTCTCCAATATTTGCATATGCAAAGATAAATCCATCCTCATCTCTAACAGGAAATACTGTATACCTTATCGGAATTCTCTTACCTACTTTATTAAGCATTTCTGTTTCGCCGCTCATAACTTCTCCCTTTTTTGCAGAAGGTATCAACTCTGTCCTAAAATACTCTAATTCCTCCTCAGGATACATATCCTCAACAGGCAATATATCTCCTATTTTTTGTTTTTTCCCAATAAACTCCTGAATAACTTCATTAATAAATAATATCTTGTTGTTAGAATCAATAACATATAAACTCATATTTACCGAATTTAGTATCGCCTCTTGAATACTAAACATCGACTTGATTTGCCTGCTTTTTTCTGCCAAAACAATTGACTCTGTTACATCTATAGATGCACAAAGACGTGCTTTTCTACCATCCTTCCAATCAATCAGATTTTCGTATACATTAAAATATCTCTTTAGTTTAGGGTTAAATCTGTTTGTAGAAACATGTACACTTCCATCTGTCTTAAGCTCAGCATTTGGCACACAAAAGCTACACGGTTTTGTCCTATGGCATAATCCTTCGTAGCAAGTCTTTCCGGTAACATCTCCTACGGATTCTTTTGTTTTCTTATTTTCATATAATACTTCATATGTTTGTGCATCGACTACATACACTGAAACACCCATATTATCATATAAGGAAAACGCTCCCAGTAGCTCATCTTTTACCGGCTGCTTCTTTTGCTTTCTAAATTTAAATAGTAAGAACGCAAAAACTGCCTGTGTTATTAATAATATTGATATTAAAAAATACAAAACTGTTCTTTCCATAATTAACATCTCCTCATATTATTTCCTATCATTATATTATGTTTTTACAACTTTCGCAATAATTATCTGAAATATTCACACTTTTTTACTTTTTCGCTATACTAATATAAAGGAGAGTGATTGTAAATGCCATCAGACATAGTAATATTAACCCATACCCTATCAGATACCATCACAAATAACAACAACAATATTTTATCTTATAAAATTAATTACCCTGAGTTTATATCAAGCACAAACCCATCCGCACTTGATTGTATAAATTCATATTATAGGAATAAAGCTTATAAGTTAAGAGACTACACAAAAAATAATTTATTGCCGGACGCTTTAATGCTCTCTAAATATAATACAACTCAAGATTATCCTATATTTGAATATGAAGTGATTTCTGATTTCAACATAAGTTACGCCGATAATTGTATTATCAGCCTTTATACCGATGAATACATCTACTCTGGAGGGGCTCACGGAAACACTACACGTTCTGCCGAGACTTGGATTTTTCTTAATTGCAAGCAGTTGACATTAGACTATTTTTTTGCAAATAACCCTACTTATATAGAAGATATTCAAAGCAATATTCTCCATCAAATATCACAACAAATAGATAACAATCAAGGATATTACTTTTCGGATTACCCTACATTAGTAAAGCAAACATTTAACCCATCAAATTTTTATCTTACACCGTCAAATATAATTATTTATTTTGGCGAGTACGATATAGCACCATATGCAAGCGGAATTGTTGAATTCAAGCTACCTTATACATTAGCAAAAGCTGTGTGCAGTGAATAACGCCTGTACACAGCCTTTATATAATTTATTTTTTATTCTAAAGTTTAAAATCCATTTGACTTCCTACAGTTTTTTCTGAATCTGTTTTTACATTATTAAATAAGTCATTTTGGTAGTATTCTTGTATCTTTCTTGCTAATTCTTCTACAGAATTTGCTGTAATAGTAACAGTTTCTTCTTTCTCTGCTTTATCTGCCCTTTTGCCTTCAAGTCTTTCTTGATTTTGCTTCTTTTGGGCTTTTCTTTCAGCTTCTTTCTTTGCCTTTAACTTTTCTTCTGATCTCTTTTCAAGTATCTTCTTCTGATTACTTGATGATTTTTTTATTTCTGCAAAATAAGATGTAATTCCTGTTTTATCTACAGACATACCATATGATTTTACATCTTTTGCCATGCTTCCAAGCTGTGTACCCATCTGCAATACTCCAACTGATGCTTTCGCTATAATACCTTCATATTGCTTACGATACTTTTCATCTGTTGCCATTTTTTCAATCTTATCAGTATCTATTAACACCGTAAGATTTTTAGAGTTGCCAAAGCTACCCTTCATCATCTCTGCTTCCTGTTTTTTATCAGATGATACTAAAACAAAACTGAGACTTCCATATTTCTTTTTTAGTTCATTATAGTAGTCCAATGCTTTTTGACTTAGTTTAGGACTACCATAGGTAGCACCTGAAACGTCTACCTTTTTCCCTGATGATACTGCGGCTTGTTCTGTAGCTACACCTTTTTCCTCTACTTCCTTGGTATTCGAAGTAGTTTTTGTGGTGGTTTTTGAATAAGAATAAGAACTTTGATAAGCTGCCTGTACATAGGACGTATTATTTACCATACTCATATCGATTTCCTCCTTAAAATCTTTTCCTGCAAATCCTTTTGCATTTTCCGGTCAACAGTTCCTATATTATTATCGGCATTTCCTACCAATAATTTAATAGCTTTACAAAATAATTTGTTTATTATAATATAAATTTAAAAGTATACTTTTTAAACTTATCTAAGAATGGGAGATGATAAATTGAGACATAAAATATTATTATGTGAAGACGAAATAAATATTGTATCTTTTCTACAAAAAGAACTAGAACATGAAGGATACGAAGTCCTTGTTGCTTTAGACGGCGAAAAAAGCATTGAATATTTTACAAATAATGCTTTTAGTTTGGTTCTTCTTGATTTGATGCTTCCATTAAAAAACGGAATGGAAGTTTTAAGAGAAATACGAAAGCAAAGTAACACTCCTGTTATTGTTCTGACTGCGAGAAAGGATACTTTTGATAAAGTAGCACTTATAAATGCTGGTGCTGATGACTATGTTACAAAGCCTTTTGAAACTCTTGAGCTTCTAGCCCGAATAAAACGAAATATTGAAAGAAATGAAACTAAATCGAAACTTTCATTAAATGGTTTAACAGTTAATGAAGGTTCATATACTGCTTTGGTAAATGATATCGAGTTAATACTTACCAAAACAGAATTTGAAATTTTACTTTTACTAATGAAAAATATGAATCAAGTACTTACGAGAGATTATATTCTTAATAAGGTATATGGAAACTATTATGGCGAATCCAATGTAGTAGATGTAAATATACGTAATATCAGAAGAAAAATTATGAATATTACAGATACACAGTATATAACAACTATAAGAGGCAAGGGTTATATTATAAAGGAGACAAATATTGTTTAAACATAAAAATACAATTACTTTAACAATATATACAACTATTTTAATAACATCTTTTTCTGTTTTAGCTTTTTTACTGATAGCATCTGGCGATAATACAAGTGAATATAAAATAAGCTACCATAAAATTATTTTATTGATACTAATTTGTAGTATGCTTTCTTTTTTGGTAAGTTCAATTATAATAGACAGAATGTTAAACCCTATTCGTATTATGTCACAGAGAATAAAAGAAATCGGAGAAAGAAATTTTAATCAGGAGTTAAGTCTAAACTCAAATGAAGATGAACTAAAAGAGTATGTTGATGCTTTTAACGAAATGAGGAATAAACTAAATAAATATATAGATAAGCAAAAACAATTTATTTCTGATGCTTCACATGAGTTAAAAACACCGATAACAATTATAAATGGACATGTCGACTTATTATTAAGATGGGGAAAAGATGATAAAGAAACCTTAGAAAATGAACTTCAAACTATAAAGAATGAAACTCTTGCAATGAATGATTTAATTGATTCATTACTCTTTTTTGCAAGGAGTGATAGTGATAATATTAATTACGAGATGAATTATACTAATTTAACTGATTTGGTTAAAGATGTCATTATGCAATTTGAAGTTTTAAATACTGAATTTATTGTTGAAAAATTCATTGAAGATGACTGCTTTATAATGTGCGACAAAGCGTCTATAATAAGGACTCTTCGCATTATTTTATCTAACTGCATTAAGTACTGTGGGGATAACAAAAAGCTAGATATCTTTATGGCAAAAGAAGGTACAAATGTCAAACTTCAAATAAAGGATTATGGGATAGGTATTCCTAAAGAATATATTGAAAATATTTTTGACAGATTCTACCGAGTTGATTCATCGAGAACAAAAAACACCGGTGGACTTGGGCTTGGACTTTCAATTGCAAAGGATATTATCGAAAGCCATAATGGCTGCATTTATGCACATAGCCATAATGGAACTTCTATAATCATTGAATTGCCAATCTTCATCGAATCTTAATCTTAGCAATCTTATTTCTTCATTAACCCTATGCTATACTGCTGTTACAGTAGGATAAGAAAGGAAACGGTAAACAAAATGACTTTTATAAATTACTTTGACATACCTTCGTTTATCATTATTTTAGCAAGCATTTTTATAACAGCATTTTCAACCAAAAGTTATAAGATATTTATAATGGGAATCAACGGATTTTTATCCAGTAAATATCAGTTGCTCGACAATGATAAAAAACAAATTATCCTGCTATATAGACTGATTTCTAAAATCACTTTAGGAGTCGGATGTATTGCTGCGATAATTAATTTTACCATTATTGTATCAGCATCTACAAGAGTAGATATTATTCTAAAAAATATGAATATCGGAATACTGCCTTTACTCTATGCTGTTATCATTAATACCTTATTTTTTTATCCAGCGATATATAAGTTCGAGAAAAAATAAACATAGGAGGTAATATGGTATTAATGAAAAGAAAAAAGATTCTTAAGGTACTTGGCATAATTTTTGGTGTTATTTTTTTACTTTGTATAATCGGCGGAGTTTGGAATAGTATTGCCGCCAAAAATGATGTCGAAAATTATCCCCCCGAGGGGCAAATGGTTGAAGTTATAGACAGCAATATGCATGTTTTTTCTTCAGGCAGCAGGGGTGAAAACGAGCCTGCGATAGTACTGATTTCAGGGCTTTCAACACCTTCTCCCGTTGCAGATTATTATCCGCTTTGGAATAGACTAAATGACGAACATTTTGTTGTCGTACTTGAAAGACCCGGATATGGATGGAGCGAATCAACTGACGAAGAACGTACTCTTGATAACATAGTAAATGAAGACGTTCTCGCTCTTAAAAATGCAGGCATTGAGCCTCCATATTTATTGGTAGCTCACTCTATCGGCGGAATTGAGGCCCATTTATTTGCGGCAACTTATCCTGATGATGTTGATGGTATTTTACTGCTTGATAGCATGTCGCCTGATTTATATGTACATTATGGTGAAACATCTGTTCCGCTTCTTAACAAAGTCTTGCCACCTTTACGCAGCATTGGATTACTTAGATTAATGGATACAGTATTTCCTAGTTTTGTTTCTGATATATCAAGAGGTTCACGAAACAATTTTGAATATGTAGATTTACATTATGACGAAATTGACCGAATAATGCTTTTAAGTAAAAACGGTGAAAAAAACATGCTTGCAGAAACAAAAAACAGATATAAAAATGCTGAAATAGCAAGCAAGGTGACTATCCCTTCTGATATTCCTGTAACACTGGTTATTCCAAATCTAGCTGAATCAAAAGAGCTTTCCGGCTTCGAGAATTACATGGAATATGAGGAAAATTGGGGTAATCAATCCTCGAATGGAAAAATTGTAGATTTAAAAGGTGAGCATTACATACACCAATACGACCCTGATGGAGTCTGTAACTTAATCGAAGAACTATTTGAAGAGGCCCTCCGCTAGGAGAGCCTCTTTTAGTCGAATCTTTTTCTAGATTTGGAACTGATTTACTAATCTTAATAATTGATCTGATGTCAATTCTGTTTTCTTCATGTTATCAACGATACTAGCCGCTCCTGATGCAACCTCTGTTGTTTGCTCTGCTACTTGAGCTGTAGTCTTTGCACCCTCTTGCGCTGCATATGCTACGCTTTCAATACTCTTCATCATACCATGAACTGATGCGAGAAGTTGCTCTGCTGTCGCATTCAAATCACTTGTCATATCACTTACATAAATAGAATCATCATTATATGCTTTCGTTGCTTGTAACATTGTGACATAATCATTTGATACATCCTGTGCTACGAACTCTAGTAATTCATTAGAGCTGCTAGATAGATTATCCACTGCACTATGAACCACCTTTGTAATATTTTGGATCTTATTAGCTGTTTCTTTTGAGTTATCTGCTAACGCACTTATTTCATTTGCAACAACTGCAAAGCCTCTGCCCGCTTCACCTGCTCTGGCTGCTTCTATAGATGCATTAAGTGCTAATAAAGTAGTTTGGCTGGTAATACCAAGAATCGCCTCTGCCAATACATTTATTTCTTCAACTGCTCTTGACTCCTCTAGAGCTTGAGTAAGTCCTGTCTTAATTCCCTGGAATGTCGAAAGTGTTCTTTCCTGTGCTGTTTGGATATCTCTTTCAAGGTCTGATGCTCTTGAATGAATTTCACCCGCTTTATTTGCGCCATCTTCTGCCTTTTCTGCTACATTTTGTACCGCATGCTCAATTTCAATTGCGCTCGCATTCATCTCCTCAGATGATGCACCAGTTTCTTCCATACCTGCACTTAATTCTTCTGTGGCTGCCGATGTTTCTGATATTCTTGAGTCAAGTTCTGACAAAGTACGATTATTAGCCGCGATTTGTTCTCCCAAGTCGTCAGTAGAGTTTTTAATACCTAAAACTGTATTTATCAATCCCTTACGCATTATCTCAACGTTTTGAGCCAATATTCCTATTTCATCCTTTTGGCTAAGTAACTTCTTAGGAACTTCCTTACGAAGATTATCTTTTGCAATATTATCTGTTACATCTTTTACCGCGTTCAACGGTATTGTTATCATACCAGACATTATAAATCCATTACACACTGCTAATATAATCGCTATAACTACGACCCAAATCATTAACATTGAATTTGAATCATATTTACCTGTAGCAGAATCCATACTGGATGAAGCTGCATTAAGGTTAAAATCTCTTATCTCATCAACCTTATCCTGTACTGCTACTACAGCTTCTTCTACATCCGTCGCATTGTATTTAACAGCTTCTGTATATTTTCCTTCTCTTGCCATATCTACGACATCCGCTCTATATCCTCTATAGTTTGCAAGAAGTTCATTTAATTCATTAAATAATTTTATATCTTCATCATCTTGAAGTAAAGCTTCATACTTCGCCAATAAATCATTATCAGCTTTAACTAATGCATCAATAGCTTTAACATTATTCTCTAAATTCTCTGATAAATCCTCAGTAACAACACGTTGTGTATAAAGACGTATATCGCTGAGATTGTTATTTACATCCTGTATGTAGCTCGTGGACACATAGTTGTTAGAGTATATTATATCATTATACTCATTGATTTTCCTCATACCTATCATTCCCACTGCTCCTACAAAAAATATAACCACACAGAGTACTAAAAAAGAGCCTAAAAGCCTCGTTCTTATTTTTAAATTACTAATCAACCTCATACGCATTACTTCCTTTCGACATTTTTTCCATTATATCAACTTTTTTGATTTTGTCAATAAATTTTTTATCTTTTCTTTTTATTTAGTATTATTGTACGATTATTTCGTTTCTCTTTTATTTTGTTCATGCACTTTTACAATAAATCTCAAGATAACCCACAACAGGATGTATCACTCGGATATAACAGCAAAAGCTTCTTAATCATCCCCATCTGCTACACAAAAAAGAGCCATCTAGATATATGCTTTGCATATTACTATATGACTCTAAATAAATATTGTGCATCTTTTATGGTGTCAATCTATTTGGTCCTCTAAAGATAAACATTGCATCTTTTATATGCAGATTAAGCATCAACATTGTCATTCTGTCAACTCCAATTCCAAATCCACCGTGTGGAGGACAGCCATACTTGAAAAACTCCAAGTAAAACTTAACGTCTTCTTCTAAACCTTTTTCTTTTGCTTGTTCTCTAAGAACCTCATACCTATGCTCTCTTTGTGCACCGGTTGTTATTTCTACCCCACGCCAAATAAGGTCATATCCTTGTGGAACTCCATCTTTACGCATATGATAAAATGCTCTTTTTTCTGCGTCAAAATCTGTTACAAACAAAAACTCATGGTTATATTTTTTCTTAACCCATTCGTAGCTAAGCTTTTCTGCTTCTGTTGTCATATCACCTTTTTCACTTTCATCTACTACATACCCAAATTCTTTTTCAAGCTCATCATATAGCTTGGACAATGAAACTACTGGGAAAGGTGTTTGTGGAACAACTACATCTATGTCATAAAGCTCTTTTATTTCTTCTCCATAGCTTTCTTTAACCTTTGCAAGCATGTCTGTAATAAGCATCTCTTCAACCTTCATAACATCATAGAATGATTCAATGTAACTAAATTCTAAGTCAAACCCTGTAAATTCAGTAGTATGCTTACTAGTAAAGGATTTTTCCGCTCTAAATACAGGACCTACCTCAAATATCTTTTCCAGTCCACTCGCCATAGCCATCTGCTTATAAAATTGAGGACTTTGCGCCAAATAAGCTTTTCTGTCAAAATACTTTACTTCAAATACATCAGAACCACTTTCACTTGCAGTACCTATTAACTTCGGTGTATGCACTTCAATAAAATTATTATTTATTAAAAATTGTCTCATTGCATTAACCATACAGGTTTGTACTTTGAGCATAAGCTGGTTTTCATCTGTTCTTAGGTCAATCCACCTATAGTCAATTCTTTGGTCTATACTAGAACGCTCAACACCTTTCTTTTTCTTTGTTGCCGGTATCTCCTTACGTGCAATAGGCAATGCCTCAGCAATAGAATCTATAATAATTTCCTCCGGAATAATCTCAATACCACCTAGCTTTACAAACTCATTTAATTCTGCATTTCCTATAACTGTAACTACTGAATCAGGAGTCAATGATACTATGGATTCTGCAACCTCCGGTAATTTCTCCTTATCTATAGTAACCTGAATCTTTCCTGTAATATCTTTAATAACTATAAATGCCATAGACTTTCCGTCCCTGAAATTCTCCACAAAGCCACATACTTTTACTTTTTCATTTTCACTAATGTCTTTAATATATTTTCTTTCCATCTTATATTCCTCCTACTTGAATTATATCCATAGTTAAGTATACACTTATTTTTGATTTTTTCAACAAAAAAAGTCTCGCCTAGCAGCGAGACTTTCAAGAACAATTTACTTTTTTACTCTTTAACTTCTTCTTTTTTTCCAACCAAGAATATGCTTATCAATAATGCAACAACATACAACGGACCTGTCACATATAGAATTGCTTGATATCCTGAATCCGAATGTTTTACAATAAATGTTGCTAATTGATTTCCAAAAATACCTGCAAACGCCCATGCTGACAATACTAAACCATGTATTTGGCTAATTGTCTTCATTCCAAAATGGTCTGATAGCAATGTTGGAACATTACTAAATCCACCACCGTAACAAGCATTTACAACAAATAGCAATGGAATAACAGCTATTGCATAACTATTTTTAATACCATTTGTAAAAATCACTATCAATGAAAATACAATTGATGTTGAAAACATCACCTTATAAACAGTATTTCGATCCTTTAATCTATCTGCCCATGCGGAAAATCCAAGTCTACCACCTGCATTAAACACTGCTGTAAGTGAACTTATTACACTAACCATTCCGGCAAGTCCAATTGCTTCTATTATGTACTTTTCTTGTGATATAATTGCTAATCCACAAGTAATATTTATAAAGAACATCAACCAAATACCAATAAATGTCTTATTCTTAAATACTTTAAGTAAGCTTCCACCTTCTGATTTATGGTGTTCTTCAACCCAACCCTTTGGTTTTGCAAGTAATAAGTGACCTGTAAACATAAGTACAAAATAGATACCTGCAAGTATGTAAAACATCTTTACAATACCAACTTTATTTTGTAAGAACTCCATAAGAGGGCTTGCTATAACCTTTGCCAAACCAAATCCTGCAACTGCAAGACCTGTAGCCAATCCTTTTTGTTCCTTGAACCATAACATAAGAGTTTTAACCGGTGACAAGTAACCTGTTCCTAAACCAATTCCCATGATAACGCCGTAACAAATAAATATACCTATCAAAGACTTTTGATAAATAAAAAATCCTGTTCCTGCCATACCTACAGTAAAACAAATAGTAGCTATTAATGACGATTTATGAATGTCCTTTTCTACTACATTTCCTAAAAACGCAGCTGACATACCTAAGAAAAATATAGCAATACTAAATGCCCATTCTACTGCGCTTTTTGAACTTCCGATATAATCAGATATTGGTTTACTTACAAGTGACCAACAATATACCGTTCCTATACTACAATGTAGTAATAAGGCGGGGAGTGCAGCTCGAACCCATTTGTTTTGAATATTTCTCATTAAAATTTAACCTCGCTTATATTTTTTAACACAAGCTTGGATTATACTCCCTTTATTTTTTTATTTCAAGTTCTTTATGTATTTATTTTAGTACATTCTTTGTATTTATTTTAGTACATTCTTATATTTTGAAATGTCCTACTGCTTGGTTTAAAGCACTAACAACACTGCTGTTGTTATTTGATGCCTTCTCTATACTTGTCATAGAGTTATTAAGCTCGCCCACAACACCCGCAATATCTCCAATACAGTGCGTATTTGTATCAATAGTTTCAACAACAATACCTAGCTCTCTTTTAATCTCATCAATAGTGCTTTCTAAGCCGGCTGCTCTTTGTTTAAAACCTGATAGTATTTCGTGAAAACTATCAGCATCTTTATTATACTCTTCTCCTGTATATGCTAATTTCTTATAATCCATCAGTATTACTTCTTCAATAAATTGCATTACCTTTGAAATTGACTCTGAAAGTCCCTCTACCACTTCTATTGCAATATTACTTACTTCACCTATTTCTTTTGCCGCTCTTGTAGAATTTGATGCTAACTCTGCTACTTGTGATGCTACCACTGCAAAGCTCTTACCTGCTTCACCTGCTCTTGCAGACTCAATTGATGCGTTTAAGGCTAAGATATTTGTTCTGTTAGCTATTTTTATAATTTCATCCGATAGAGAGCTTATTCTTTCCACTTTTTTTGATTTTTTAATTTCACTTTCTAATTCTACATTGATTTCCTGTAGAAGTGTTTTTACATTTTCCTCCGACTTAACGGCATCTAACTTTAATGCAATAGCTGTTTCACTTACTTTTTCCGCCTTCTTTGCTCCTTGCGCGGAATCCTCGTAAATCTGCTCAACCAATTGTCCAACATCACCTATGGAATTATGGATAACATTTGCTGATGCTGTAGTCATTTCCATACCTGCTGTCATTTCTTCCATATTCGCTGATACTGTTGTTATACCTTCAACTGCTTCCTTCATTTGACTACTTATTTTTTCCTGTGAGTCATTTATATTTTCACCCGCTGAAACTATTTGTGTTACAATATCATGCAATCTACTTAGAAAGGCATTTAAACTATCTGCCATAAGCTCAAGCTCATCACCTGATGAAACCTTTATTAATTTAGTTAAATCACCATCACTATAAACTACTTCATTTATTTTCATATTTACTGTATTTAAATTTCTTCCTATGCTCTTAGATAAAATTAATCCTATAACAACACTTATTACAAAAGAAACTCCTGCTATTAAGATTATAATATTCCTAAGCACACTCAAATTCCCATCAACTACACTTAATTCCAAGTCAACACCTACTATCGCCACTACTTTTCCTGCTTCATTGAAAATAGGTGCAAATGCAGAAAAATACTCTCCATATTCATCATATGTTGGCTCTTCTGATACTACATCCTTCCCTGCAAGTGCCTCTACCATCATGTCGGATATCTCGTACTCATCACCTATTAAGCCTTGCATTTCAGACTCATCTGTATCAACAACAAACTGTACAAACTCTTTGTTTAAAGGCTTTAATGTGTACATATATAGTACACCCGTCTCATTCTTACATTTTCTAAGTGACTCTAAATAGCTTTGATACACCTGCGTATCCTCATCGCCCGGCTCCAGCTCATCATGCAAGTCTCCATTAATAATCTTGGCTGCCGCTACAGCAATGCAACGTGTATTTTCTCTACTACTGTCCAGCATATCGTCTGAAACTGTAGAATATACTAACACCCCCATAAAGCAACTACTAATAAGTCCCAATAAAACAACTGCCAATAATACCTTTTTTTCAATACTAAGTTTTCTCGTTTTCTTTTGTTTGTTCAAAACAAATCCTCCCTTAAATTTATTCTTCTAACTTAAAAACAACAAAGGCGCTAAATTTTTTTTCATCCCATACAGGAATATATTCGCCATTATGACTTGCAACTACAGTCTGGATACTTTTAATCCCTAAGCCTCCATCCTTCTTAGTGCTATGTAATATTTTACCTTCATTTTTCAAAACTCCGTCGTAGCTATTTTCAACCTTTATACCATAATGGTCATCACGCGAACGCATAGACAAATCTATGTGTTTCCACTCATCTGGCGGTGTTCGCCTACAAGCCGTTATAGCATTCTCTAATAGATTCCCGAGAATAATACATAGCTCATAATCGTCTACTATGTCCAATGGTGGTAAAATGATTTTAACTGTAAATTCTATACTTTCTTCTTTACATCGTTGGGCAAAACTATCTAGCAACGCATTAAGTACACGACTTTTACAATACTCGTATATAGAATCATCTATTGCATTACTATTTAGTTTACTTAGATACATCCTAGCTTCGTCATTCTCACTAGAGTCTATTAGTTTTTTAATAGAAATTAGATGATGTTTATAATCGTGCCGTAAAATATGTAGTTGTTCCGACATATCCGTAAGCTTACCATAATAATCTCGTCCCGATGAAATAATCTCTCTGGAAAGGTCGCGTTCAAACTGCACCTGTAGTTTTTCATGTGTGTTAATAATAGCAAAACAAAGCATGATATAGCCCCATACAATTGCACAAAGCGCAATTATAAATGTAATAGTATTTTTTTCTATCAGTGATTGGTATAAAATCATAATTGTAGTAAATGACAGTATCGAGCTAAATGAATACAACATCCATTCAGATGTTCGTCCTTCTACTAATATTCTTTTTAATAACCCCTTTCCGAAACGGAAGACTAAATATATATAAATCGCCGACATAATCAGCACTATAGTCAAGTATGTAAGCCAATATTCATCTGTCCCAAACGGCATTGTTAAACGCAATATTGATTCTACAAGCATCTGCTGAGTACTTGTTAAATACATCGGCAACAACATAGCAAATATCATTTGAAACAAAGGCCCACTGTATGCCCAAAGAACTAATGGTACAAATAAAAGCGAACCTAAAATTGTAAATTCAGGCAATGAACCTAATAGCCTTTCTGAACTATAACTTAAAATCCCTAACGAAATCCAACCTAATACAACCAATGAAAGTGATCTTTTGCGAGATAAACACATCGTCAATAAAACTGCATTTAGGACTAGAGATAGCGTTTTAACAATACTCATTACAATATCTGCCATATTACCACCCCTCCACTCCAAACATACGATCAAGCCATCTTTCTTTAATACTCTCAAAGTCCTTAGGTACTGATATCCTCATACCATCACGCCATCACGCATAAAAATAGCTCTATTCTCACAAGAACGTACATAGTCAAGGTTTACAATATAACTTTTTTGAGGTTTAATCATTTGTGGTTGAGCAAGCAAAATTTCAGAATATTCCTTAAGTGTGGCATATACTTTAATTACTTCGCCGTCAATTAAATGGAAGTGTAGCTGATGATTTATAACCTCAACATACATAAACTCTGAATTCAAAACATACCTTATACCACTTCTACGTGTTAGTGAAAAACCACTATGTTCATTTACTCCCCTTGCTTTTTCAATTGCTGTAAGCATTTCGCTAACAGTATCTTCTATAGCTGGCTTAAGAATATAGGAGAATGCTTTAACCGAATAGCTTTGAGCCGCAAAATTATTTGATGTAGATAGGAAAATAAGATAGCCTTCAAAACCTATCTCTCGCATTTTTTCTGCTAATTCCAAACCATTCATTTGAGGCATCATAATATCCATTATAGCAATATCAATTGGATTTCCTTCTCTAACATAAGAAAGTGCTACAATCGGATCAGAAAATTTCGAAATCGAATATGCTGTAGCAGCAGTATTTTTATAAAAGTTTTCAACTATTTTTGAAACTGATTCCAAGTCCTCCCGACTGTCATCACAAACTAAAATGTTCATCATTTTTTCACTTCCTCTTTATGTAATAGTAATATTATATACAAAACTATGTTTTGCTGCAATATTTTATACGTTGTTTTCTCGTCATTTTACGCAATATATTACATTGCCCAATATTACCTACCACCTACTAGATAATTTCATATTCATACATTAAAAAATCTGTTAATCCTGTATCCTCATAGAAGAGCTTTATAGTATCTATGTAGTTAAAGCCCATCTTTTCATATAACTTTTGAGCCGGAATATTACATCCCAAAACATCCAGTCTAATTGCTTTTTGTTTTTTATCACTTACTATATTTATTGCCTCTTTAACCATTTCCTGTGCAAAACCTTTCCCCTGATAAGATGGCAGTATTCCCAAAATATGAATTACGCTTACTTCATCTTCTTGTGCCTCAACATTCCAGTTTATTTTTTCATATCCATCTGCACTATTATTATTGATAACCATTGCTGCCACAAACTCACCATTATATATTCCAACATACAGATTTTGTTCTCCTATAGATTTTTTTAAAAACTCATCTTTCGGATACACTCCCTTTTCCCAAGCAGGACGATTTTCTTTATCCTTCATCATATCTATAAGTAAATAGTAAAAATCTCTTACATTAACAAATTCAACTTCTTTAGCTGCTCTAATTTCTAACATTTCTATATCCTAGACCTTTCTTATATTTGTATAATTTTTAAAATGAATAATAAATCTTCTGTCCGCACACCATAACATTGAAAGGATGGTGTATTATGAATAAATCTGATAAAAACAAATCTTCTAATGCATACGATGACGGCAATATTCCAGAAATTGACCTTCCAGCCAAGGACCAGTCTGTTGAGCCATTGCCTGAATCATCTCGACCACGTAAGGTTTGACCTGGTGGAGAATAATTCCTGATTTAAAAATGCACCAATTAACATATTTGGTGCATTTTTATTTATATTATTCTACTATTGTCCACTTCAACTTAATTTAATTTCTCGCCACAATTAGGACAATAATTTGCTTTTTTCTCCTTCTTTTGCTCTGACATATATTCTGTAAATCCTGCTGATAAAATACCTGTTGGAATCGCAACCATTCCAACGCCTAAAAATGTTATCAATATGCCCACTATTTTTCCTATTATTGTTATTGGATAAATATCACCGTATCCTACTGTCAAGAGAGTAGAAGTTGACCACCAAATTCCTGAAAACGCATTTTCAAAAACTTCCGGTTGCGCTTGGTGTTCAAACCCATACATTATAAGTGAAGACATAAGCATAATAATAAATATAATAAGCATTGATGATAAAAGTTGATTTCTTTTTCGTTTAATAACTTTTAAAATCATTGACATTGCATCTGAATACTTATTTGCTTGAAAAAGTCTTAGTATTCTAACTACTCTAAAAATTCGAAATACAACTACTCCTTTTGGAAACAGCAATGGCAAAAAGAACGGCAGAATTGACCATAATTCTATTATCCCGTTAAACGAGAATATATATTTTATGGCAGCAGTTAATTTGTTATTATGATAGAGCAAATCGGCTGTCCA
>JAVBUL010000243.1:0-38161 GCA_031555415.1 Lachnospiraceae bacterium
TTAATAAGATTCTTATTGCCAATAGAGGCGAAATAGCAGTCAGAATAATAAGAGCATGCAGACAGTTAGGAATAAAGACTGTAGCAGTATATTCAGAGTCAGATAAAGATGCACTTCATACACAGCTTGCAGATGAAGCTATATGTATAGGACCTGCAAATTCAAAAGAAAGCTATTTAAATATGGAAAGAATACTAAGTGCAACTGTTATTACAGGAGCAGAAGCTATTCATCCGGGCTTTGGCTTTCTATCAGAAAATAGTAGATTTGCTGAATTATGTGAAAAATGTAATATAGTTTTTATTGGACCAAGTGCAGAAATAATAAATAAAATGGGAAATAAGTCAGAAGCAAGAAGAACAATGATAGAAGCTGGAGTGCCGGTTACACCAGGTACAAAGGATCCTATATTTGATGCGAAAACAGGTCAAAAAATAGCAGATGAAATGGGTTATCCTGTTATTGTTAAAGCATCATCAGGCGGCGGTGGTAAAGGAATGCGTATAGTGGAAAATTCAGAGGAATTTGAGGCTAACTTTAACACAGCTCAAAGGGAATCAGTAAATGCATTTGCAGATGACACAATGTATATTGAAAAGTACATTCAAAGCCCAAGACATATAGAGTTTCAGATAATGGCAGATAAGTTTGGAAATGTTGTTCATCTCGGAGAAAGAGATTGTTCAATCCAAAGAAAACATCAAAAGATGATAGAGGAATCTCCTTCAGTTGCCATCAATGAAGAGTTAAGAGAAAAAATGGGAGAAACAGCAGTAAGAGCAGCTAAAGCTGTAGGATATGAAAATGCCGGAACTATAGAATTTTTACTTGATAAGAGTGGAGAATTCTACTTTATGGAAATGAACACAAGAATTCAGGTAGAACATCCGGTAACAGAAATGGTAACAGGATTTGACCTTATAAAAGAACAAATTTGTATTGCATCAGGCTTAGAACTAAGTATGAAGCAAGAAGATGTTAAAGTAAAAGGGCATGCTATTGAATGTAGAATCAATGCAGAAAACCCAAGCAAGAATTTTATGCCATGTCCGGGAAAGATAAATGATATACACTTTCCAGGAGGAAATGGGGTAAGGATAGATTCGGCTATTTACAACGGTTATACAATACCACCTACATATGATTCAATGATATGTAAGGTAATTGTACATGATAAAGACAGAATATCAGCTATTAACAAAATGCAATCAGTTTTAGGTGAATTAGTAATAGAAGGTGTAGATACCAATATTGATTTTCAGTTTGATATGTTTGGAAATGAAAGATTTAGAAGTGGAGATATTAATACACATTTCATTCATGATGTTTATGGCATGTAATAAATAGGAGAAGCGCTATGTTAAAATTTAAAAAAACATCTTACATTTCTATAGGAAATGGAAAAGTCGAAAATAAAAAACAAACATCACAGGTATCACATGCAATAAAGGCACCGGTACCATCTGTACCTGATGGTTTATTTATAAAGTGTGGTAATTGTGGTGGTCCGGTTTATGCTGAAGATATAGAGAAAAACAATCATACATGTCCAAAATGTGGATATAATTTTAGAATAGGTGCATATCAAAGAATTGATATGATACTGGATAATGAAAGCTTTGAAGAATGGGATAATGATTTAATTACAAAGAACCCATTAAACTTCAAAGGATATGAAGAAAAACTTATTGTACTAAAGGACAAAACGGGGGTAAGTGAGGCTGTTATTACCGGTACGGGAAAAATTCATGGTCAACAAATTGCATTGGGAGTATGCGATTCAAGATTTCTCATGGGGAGTATGGGAGAAGTAGTTGGCGAGAAGATTACACGTATGGTTGAGAAAGCCACAAAAGAAAAACTTCCAGTAGTTATTTTTGCTTGTTCGGGTGGAGCAAGAATGCAGGAAGGAATTGTATCATTAATGCAGATGGCAAAAACATCACAGGCATTAAAAAGACATAGTGATGCGGGACAGTTATATATATCTGTACTTACAGATCCTACAACAGGTGGTGTTACAGCAAGCTTTGCAATGCTTGGAGATATTATATTGGCAGAGCCGGGTGCACTTATTGGATTTGCAGGACCAAGAGTAATTGAGCAGACTATAGGTCAAAAATTACCGGAAGGCTTTCAACGTTCAGAGTTTCTTTTGGAAAAAGGACTTATTGATGCAATTGTAAAAAGAAGTGATTTAAAAGATACATTAAGTGAAATAGTTAGAATGCATACAGCAAAAACCGATAAGATAAATACTTATGAGCATTACATTAAGAAAAATGAGCCAATAAATAATATTCCTTTACAAAGCAGTGATGCAATGAAAGCTTGGGATAAGGTTCAAGTGTCAAGAGGAGCTACAAGACCTACAGCACTTGATTATATTTCAGTTATTTTTAAAGATTTTATTGCGCTTCATGGAGACAGAGCCTATAGAGATGATGGTGCAATTGTTGGAGGAATAGCTACGGTAGCAGGAAAGCCAGTTACAGTAATTGCTCAGCAAAAGGGAAAGAATACAAAGGACAATATATTAAGAAACTTTGGAATGCCTTATCCAGAAGGATATAGAAAGGCATTAAGACTTATGAAGCAGGCGCAGCAGTTTAACAGACCTATTATATGTTTTGTGGATACACCGGGTGCTTTTTGCGGTATAGAAGCAGAAGAAAGAGGTCAAGGCGAGGCAATTGCAAGAAATCTATATGAAATGTCAGCACTTACAGTGCCAATTCTTACTATAGTGGTAGGTGAAGGCGGAAGTGGTGGAGCACTTGCTATGGCTGTATCTAATGAAGTTTGGATGCTTGAAAATTCAACATATTCAATTCTTTCACCGGAAGGCTTTGCGTCTATCTTATGGAAGGATAGCAAACGTGCAAATGAAGCATCAGAGGTAATGAAAATAACCGCTAAAGAATTGCAGGACTTAAATATAGTTGAAAGAATTATTCCTGAAATGAAACCAGCTTGCGAGGAAAATATAAAGGATATATCAGGCTATATGAAGAGCTATATTAAAGAATTTTTAGCTTGCTATAGGGGAAAAAGCAGTGAGGAAATAGTTGATGGAAGATATGACAGATTTAGAAAATTCTAGGAAGGAAATATTGTGAAAGAACAATAAAGTTTAAGAAAGGAAGCCCAGAAATCAGTTCTTTCACATTTCTATTTGGGCAGTTTCGCAAGTAAACTTGCGAAATGCATGGGTATAATAATGGAATTAAAACCACTAAAAATAGGTGAACTTATAGCTAGATTTCCTATTGTTCAAGGAGGAATGGGAGTAGGAGTTAGCTTATCAAATTTAGCAGGAAGTGTTGCAGCAGCAGGTGGAGTGGGTATAATATCAGCTGCCCAGATAGGATTTAGAGAACCTGACTATGATAAAAAACCATTAGAAACAAACTTATCAGCAATAAAAAAATATGTTGATAAGGCAAGAGAAATCGCTAATGGTGGTGTTGTGGGCATTAATATAATGGTGGCAACAAAATACTACGAAGAATATGTAAAGGCATCAGTAAAAGCAGGTGTTGATATTATTATATCAGGTGCAGGATTGCCAACTACCTTACCTGAACTTGTTGGAACAGCAAAAACAAAAATAGCTCCAATTGTCTCATCAATTAAGTCTGCAAAGGTAATATGCAAGCTTTGGGATAGACATTATGGAAAGACTCCAGATATGGTGGTTATTGAAGGACCAAAGGCAGGAGGTCATCTTGGATATACTGTAGAGCAAATTGAAAGCATTACAGATGAAGAGTATGATAAGGAAATCCTAGGAATAAAAGAAGTAGTTAATGAATATGCAGAGAAATACAATAAAGAAATTCCGGTTATATTTGGTGGTGGAATTTATGATAAAGAAGATATGATGCATTATATTAATTTAGGTTTAGATGGTGTTCAAATAGCAACCAGATTTGTGACAACATATGAATGTGATGCTTCAGATGAGTACAAAAACACATATATTAATGCAAAAGAAGAAGATATCGTTATTGTAAAAAGTCCTGTAGGAATGCCAGGAAGAGCAATAAATAATCCTTTTATGGAAAAATCAAGAACAGAAACATTTAAGCTTAAACAATGTCATCAGTGTATATCAACATGTAAGCAAAAGGATATTCCTTATTGTATTACAGATGCGCTAGTGAATGCAGCAAATGGAGATGTAGATAATGCATTGCTATTTTGTGGTGCAAAAGCTTATAAAGCAACTAAACTTGAGCATGTACAAGATATATTTGATGAATTAACTAAATAAAGTAACGAGAGTTACAGTGTTAAAAGCTTCGCTGACAGGCGAGGCTTTTTGATGGTACATTTGACAAAACTTAACGTATCATATACAATAGATATCGTTAAAAACAAACTAAATATCGGTAATGCAGGGGAACTTAAGCTATGGCTGAGTTGAGAAGGTAAAACCTGACCCTTAGAACCTGTTAGTTAATACTGACGTAGGGAGCATATTTTTATCAAGTTCATTAACCTTATGTATAGTATTTTTATTATGCATAAGGTTTTTTTTGAATAAAAAAGTGACACTTCATTGCCGGAAAGAAAAAAGGTAGAAGAAAGGTATAAAAAAGGTAAAGAAAAATGAGAGAATATTACACACAAATGGAAGCAGCAAAAAAAGGAATTGTAACACCGGAAATGAGAATTGTGGCAGGAAAAGAACAAATGATACCTGAGAAACTTATGGAACTTGTGGCACTTGGTCAAATAGCAATACCAGCAAATATAAACCATAAGTCATTAAGTCCGGAAGGGATAGGTTCAGGACTAAAAACTAAAATCAATGTAAATCTTGGTATTTCAGGTGATTGTAAAGATTATTCGGTTGAAATGGACAAGGTTGACATGGCAATTAAATTTGGTGCTGAAGCCATTATGGACTTAAGTAATTATGGTAAAACTAACACATTTAGAAAACAGCTTATTGAAAAGTCACCGGCTATGATTGGAACAGTTCCGATGTATGATGCAATAGGGTATTTAGAGAAAGATTTAATGGATATAACAGCTAAAGACTTTCTAAGGGTTGTGCGTGCTCATGCAGAAGAAGGAGTGGATTTTGTGACCATTCATGCAGGTATCAATAAAAGAGCAATTGAAGCATTCAAAAGAGAAGGAAGAAGAATGAACATAGTATCTCGTGGTGGTTCATTGTTATTTGCATGGGTAGAAATGACAGGAAATGAAAATCCGTTTTATGAGTACTATGATGAGGTTTTGGATATCTTAAGGGAGTATGATGTTACAATAAGCTTAGGCGATGCATTGCGTCCGGGTTGTATTGATGATAGTACGGATGCAGGACAGATATCAGAGCTTATAGAACTTGGAAATCTTACAAAAAGGGCATGGGAAAAAGATGTGCAGGTAATGGTTGAAGGACCAGGGCATATGGCACTTAATGAAATTGCGGCAAATATGCAGTTACAAAAGAGAATTTGTCATAATGCACCTTTTTATGTGCTCGGACCATTAGTAACAGATATAGCACCGGGATATGACCATATTACATCCGCAATAGGTGGAGCGATAGCAGCAGCAAGTGGAGCGGATTTCTTATGTTATGTTACACCAGCAGAGCATTTAAGATTACCGGATACAAATGATGTAAAAGAGGGTATAATTGCGAGTAAAATAGCAGCCCATGCAGCAGATATAGCAAAGGGGATACCAGGAGCAAGGGATATAGATAATAAAATGTCAGATGCAAGGCATAATCTTGATTGGGAAGGTATGTTTGAATGTGCACTGGACCCGGATAAAGCAAGGGAGTATTATGAAAGCACACCAGTAACAGAGAGACATACTTGCTCAATGTGTGGAAAAATGTGTGCAGTAAGAACAACTAACTTAATTCTTGACGGGAAAAAAGTCGAAATTCTGTAAATAAATAAAAAAATACATTTAATTACCTTTTTTTATTTATTTTGACATATTGTATTGTAAATTTTAAGTAAAAAATTAAAAAAACTCTTTACTTTTCTAAGAAAATTTTATAATATTTGTAGCGTGGCTTTAGTTAAATAAATGGAATCTGGGCAAGGAGGATGAAATGTTAATATACATAGTTGAAGATGATAAGAGTATTAGCGATATAGAAAGTTATGCATTAAGGTCTGGTGGATATGATGTAAGAGCATTATGTTCAGCACAAGAATTTTTGGAGGAACTTAAAAAAGAAACTCCAGACTTAATTATTTTGGATGTAATGCTACCAGATTATGATGGATTAACGCTTGTAAGAAAAATAAGAGAGCAAGAAAGATTAAGATATACACCAATTATGTTGGTTACAGCGATATGTGGTGAGTTAGAAAAGGTAAAAGGACTTGATGCAGGAGCAGATGATTACATAACTAAGCCATTTGGTTTAATGGAATTCATGTCACGTGTTAAAGCATTGTTTAGAAGAGCGTTAATAAGTAACATACAACAAGATGATGTAATGAAGGTAGGTGATCTACAAATAAATGATTCAAAAAGAGAAGTAGTATGTTGTGGACAAAACTTGAAACTAACATATAAAGAGTTTGAATTATTAAAGTATTTAGTTGTCAACAAGGGGTTGGTGCTATCTAGGGACAAAATCATGGAAAACGTGTGGGGATTCGACTTTCAAGGTGAATCTAGAACTGTAGATATGCATATAAAAACATTAAGGCATAAACTTGGTGTTAATGGGAAAATAATAATAACGATAAGGAACATTGGATATAAACTTCAATGAATAGGGACTGCATATGGACAAAAGAGAATGTATGGACTTAGCTGTTCATGAAACAAAAAATAGTATTTCTGCAATTATGGGATATACGGAGCTGCTAAAATATGGTATGATTAAAGAAGACGATGCGCTTAGATTTTATGACAATATCTGTAAAGAATCAATGCGATTGTCTTCTTTGGTTGATGATTTTTCGGATTTAATGAAGTTTTCAGCTAAAGAATACAAAATTGAACTTGAAAAAATATCTTTAAAAGAAGCTGTTAGAGAAGAAGTGACACAGCTAGAGAGGGCCTTTAAAGGAGATGTTTTTATCAATGTAGATGGAGATGCAATAATAGAAGCAGATAGGTATTTGATAATGCTATGTGTTAGACATTTGCTTGAAAACGCTATTTACTTTAATGATAGTGAAACAAAACAGATAAATGTGGACATAATTAAAAACAAAAAGAATATCATAATGACTATTAAAGACAATGGAGTTGGAATCGACGAAAAAGAAAGGGAAGCGGTATTTAAGTGCTTTTATAGGATTGACAAATGCAAGTCCAGAGAAGTCGGAGGAAACGGATTGGGACTTAGTGTTTGCAGAGAAATACTAAACCTGCATAAAGCAAGTATAGGAATTGAGGGAAATTCTCTAGGTGGCACAACGGTAACCGTAATATTTTAATTTATGGAAAAACTATATGATATAAAAGAACAGCTTGAAAAAGTAATACTGGTAGCAGTATGTGAAGGAAATGAGCAAGAGGTAATAGAATCAATTGATGAATTAGAGGAGCTAGTTTCTACAGCAGGAGCAAGTACAGTCGGAAAATTAATTCAAAACAGAGAAAAACCTCACCCGGGAACATATCTCGGGAAAGGAAAAATTCAGGAACTAAAAGAATACATTAAAGCCAGCGAAGCTACGGGTATAGTATGTGATGATGAGTTATCACCCGCACAACTAAAAAACCTTGAAGACGAGTTGGATACAAAGGTTATGGATAGAACACTTATTATTCTGGACATATTTGCGAGTAGAGCATTGACCAGTGAAGGAAAGATACAAGTAGAGCTTGCACAATTAAAATATAGAAGTGCAAGACTTGTGGGTCTTAGAAGTTCATTGTCAAGGCTTGGAGGCGGTATCGGAACAAGAGGACCGGGAGAGAAAAAACTAGAAATAGACAGACGTTTAGTGAATGATAGAATTGCACAACTAAAAAGAGAAATTCGAGAAATGGAAGCACACAGAGAAGTTTCGAGAGAAAAGAGAAGCAAAAAACCAATTCCGGTAATAGCTATTGTAGGTTATACAAATGCAGGTAAATCAACTCTCTTGAATACATTTACAAAAGCTGAGGTTTTAGAGGAAGACAAACTTTTTGCAACTCTTGATCCAACTACAAGAAACTATAAATTACCAAGTGGACAAGAAGTGTTGCTGACAGATACGGTAGGTTTTATAAGAAAGTTACCACATCATTTAATAGATGCTTTTCGTTCTACACTTGAAGAAGCCAAGTATGCCGATATGATTATCCATGTGGTAGATTCATCAAATCCACAGTTTGAAACACATATGGATATAGTATATAAGACACTTGAAAATTTAAAGGTTCAAGATAAGAAAGTAATTACATTTTTTAATAAGCAAGACAAGATTTTAGAAGGATCAGAACAAACACTAAGTTTTAAAGACCTAAAAGCAGATATTGTATGTAAGGGTTCTCTTAAAAAAGGTGAAGGTGTAGATGACCTTCTAGAAGCCATTGAAAAGATTTTATCAGAGCAAAGTATATATGTAGAAAAGGTTTTACCATTTTCAGAAGCAGGAAAGATTCAGACAATCCGACAATATGGACAGCTTATATCAGAAGAATATGTTGAAGAAGGTATTTTAGTAAAGGCAAATATTCCTAAGGATATTGTTCATTTAGTTTAATTTTTATAACTTAATTAGAGATGTGCAAAGACTTGTCTATCATAAGAAATTATGATAGACTATTCTTTAGTGGTAAGTCGAATCTTTTATGAAAGGGTGGTATTAAAATTGAGTTTAGCGGATAATTTATTTATAAATATGTGTAAGGATATTATTGAAAATGGAGTAAGCACTGAAGGAGAAAAAGTAAGACCGAAGTGGGAAGATGGAAGTTTTGCATATACGATTAAGAAATTTGGTGTGGTAAATAGATATGATTTATCGAAAGAATTTCCGGCATTGACACTCAGAAAGACAGGATTTAAATCCTGCGTAGATGAAATGCTTTGGATTTGGCAGAAAAAGTCAAATAATATAAATGAGTTAAGTAGTCATATATGGGATAGCTGGGCAGATGAAAATGGTTCAATTGGCAAAGCTTATGGTTATCAGTTGGGTGTAAAGCATAAATATAAAGAAGGTGAAATGGATCAGGTGGATAGGGTTATATATGACCTTAAAAACAATCCATATAGTCGTAGAATTATGACAAATATATATGTCCATCAGGATTTACATGAGATGAATTTATATCCATGCGCTTATAGTATGACATTTAATGTAACTGGAAATAAGCTAAATGCCATATTAAACCAGCGTTCACAGGATATACTTGCAGCTAATAACTGGAATGTAGTGCAATATGCAGTATTAGTGCATATGTTAGCACAGGTTTGTGGGTTTGAAGCAGGTGAATTAGTCCATGTAATATCAGATGCACATATTTATGATAAACATATACCTATTATAAAAGAATTGATTACAAGAGAAACTTTTGAAGCTCCACAATTTTGGATTAATAAAGAAATAAAGAATTTTTACGATTTTACAGTAGATGATGTAAAGCTTATAGATTATGTGGCAGGTCCACAAATAAAAAATATACCTATAGCAGTTTAGGAGAATTAGCATGAATTTAATAGTTGCAGTAGATAAAAATTGGGCAATAGGCAATAAAAACCAATTGCTTATAACGATTCCAAATGACCACAAAATGTTTAGAACACTTACAACAGGAAAAGTAGTCGTCTTGGGAAGAAATACATTAGCGACATTTCCAAATGGTATGCCATTAAAAGATAGAAAAAATATTGTTCTTACAAATAAGAGTAATTATAAGGCAGGTGAAGCTATAATTGCACATAGTATAGAAGAAGTGTTGGAACTTTGTAAGGAATATAATACAGATGATATATTTGTTATTGGCGGTTCAAGTATCTATGAACAAATGTTACCTTATGTGGACACAGCATATATTACATATATTGATTACGCTTATGAGGCAGACGCTTATTTTCCAAATCTTGATTTGATGGATGAGTGGAAGATTGTAGAAGAAAGTGAAGAACAGACATACTTTGATGTCGAGTATTATTTTAGAAAATATAAAAACATTAAAAATAATCAATAATAGTGATTATTAAACATCAACTATTGACAATGATGTAGCAAGTGATTAAAATAGACTTAGTTTAAAATGCTTAGTAAGCAGAACGGAGGAAATCATGGAAAAGAAGAATATAGATTGGGCAAATATTGGCTTTGGCTATATGAAAACAGATAAAAGATATGTATCTAATTTTAAAGACGGATCATGGGATAATGGTATATTAACAGAGGATGATATGATAGTGCTTAGTGAGTGTGCAGGTGTACTTCAATATGCTCAGACTTGTTTTGAAGGATTAAAAGCATATACTACTAAAGATGGTCACATCGTTACTTTTAGACCGGATTTAAATGCAGAACGAATGAGAGATACAGCGATAAGATTAGAAATGCCAGTATTTCCTGAAGATAGATTTGTTGAAGCAGTAGCGGAGGTAGTTAAAGCAAATGAAGCATATGTTCCTCCATTTGGTTCAGGTGCATCATTATATTTAAGACCATATATGTTTGGTTCAAATCCTGTTATAGGAGTTAAACCGGCTTCAGAATACCAGTTTAGAATATTTTCAACACCAGTAGGTCCATACTTTAAAGGCGGAGCAAAGCCACTTACAATAAGAGTATGTGATTTTGATAGAGCTGCTCCAAACGGAACAGGTCATATTAAAGCAGGACTTAACTATGCTATGAGTTTATATGCTATAGTTTCAGCTCATAAAGAAGGCTATGATGAGAACATGTATCTTGACCCATCGACAAGAACAAAAGTAGAAGAAACAGGTGGTGCAAACTTCTTATTTGTAACAAAGGATAATAAAGTGGTAACACCTAAGTCAGATAGCATCCTTCCATCAATTACACGTCGTTCATTAATGTATGTAGCAAAAGAATATCTTGGACTTGAAGTAGAAGAAAGAGAAGTATTCGTAGATGAATTAAAGGATTTTGCAGAGTGCGGACTTTGTGGAACAGCAGCAGTTATATCACCTGTTGGAAAAATAGTAGACCATGGCAAAGAAATCTGCTTACCAAGCGGAATGGATGAAATGGGACCAACAATTAAGAAATTATATGATACATTGATTGGAATTCAGCTCGGAACAATAGAAGCACCCGAAGGCTGGATAAAGGTTATAAAATAAATAAATCACCAAAGCAAAAAGCCCTTATGGGCTTTTTTGTTTTGATTTAATAGAAAATGAGAACTATTGTTAGTTGATGGTGGTATTTGTTCTTCCACGTCCAACAACACTTCCTGTTAATTCTCTCCAAGTATTACACCCAACCACTCCGTCAGCAGATAATCCATTTGCATTCTGAAAACGAATAACAGCATTTTTTGTACCGCTGCCAAATATTCCATCAAGTCCATTTGTTGAAAAACCTAATGTATTTAGGCAGTCTTGCGCAACTAGTACATAGGTGCTTATACTTCCTTGCCTTATTAAGGGGTATCCACCAGTTGAACAGGCAGGAGTACCAAATCTTTTGTCAAAGTGAACCCATGTAGGGGTAAGTGATTTAGGCTCAACATATGTCCATAATCCGGAAGTTGCAGCACTGGTCCATAATCTATTACGTTGTGCAGTAGACAGAGTTTGACCGGCATCAAATGATACACCAGCATAATGCTGACTCATAGTTCCATGACCACCTTCGTAAGGTCTTTTAAATGCATATCCAACAGGTATAGGAGCAGCAAAGAGGGCACGCTGGCCATTAAAACTTTGCATTGCTCTTTTTGTTGTCCATAACGTATTTGATTTGCTTGAACCTCGAAACTCACCTACCGTTAATGTACGATTTACATTGTAAGGCATAGCTTCGCCCTCGCCACGGTAATATGTCTCCATTCTGTTTGAATCATTATTAAATACTAATATTTTAGCCATTTTGTTCACCCTTTTCCTATGAAAAACTCTTATACTAGTATTTTATTAAAGTAAATTATTTTTGTGAGTCTTTGATAACGATATATAAAACTATCAAAAATTTGTATATAAAATAAGAGTAAAAAATGATAAGATAAAAAAAGATTCAGCTAAAGCTGAAAAAAAGATTCGCTATGCGAACTTTGCAAGAATAATAGATTCAGACAAGCTGAACTATAGCAATTCTTGCTGGAACAATTTTGAGTAGTTTTCTATGAACTAAAAAAAGAATATCATGTATGCTAAGGGAGAGGGATTATTTTGCACGAATATATAAAAATAAAAAAAGCGAGAGTACATAATTTAAAGGATATTAATGTAAAGATACCAAAGAATAAACTAACGGTTATAACAGGGGTATCTGGGAGCGGAAAGTCCAGTCTTGCTTTTGATACACTCTATGAAGAAGGAAAGAAGAGATATCTTTTATTTTCAGGGACACAGTTTATGTTAGATAATGAACAAAACTTTGATGAAATAACAGGATTATCTCCGACAGTTGCAGTAGAACAGAGAATTATACGTCAATCAAATCCAAGAAGTACAGTGGGTACAAAAACGAAATTAGAGGCGATGTTAGCAGCACTTTTAGTAAACTATGGAGCAGTAGACCCAGAGTATGATGATGGTGAACAATTAGATATATCTATGTTTCAAAAGAATTCCCCTAAGGGAATGTGTGTAAAATGTATGGGGAAAGGAACAGTATATTCTGTTTTAGAAGAAGAAATTTTTGCTGATAAATCACGAAGACTAGATCAAATATTTGAAGAGGTAGAAGAGAAAGGACATTATAGCCGTATGCTGCACAAATATGAGAGAGGCAGTGGAGGCTCTAGAGAAAAGCGAATAGATGAATTAAGTGATGAAGAATTAAACATATTTAAATATGGATGTGAGAATTTTGAAGGACTTGTGTCGTGGCTGATTAATGTATATCATTGGAGTAAAGGGAAATCAAATTGGATTAGTAAGCTTACTTGTGTAAAAGAAATTACATGCCCAAAGTGTAGTGGTTCAGGAATTGGTCAAATGGCAAATCACACCACCTTTGCAGGAAAGACTCTAATGGATTTGGAAAAAATGTATATAGATGATTTATGTGAGTTACTTAAAAACTATGAAGGTAATAAATCATCGTTACTTAATGAAATTATTAAGAAACTAGAGTGTCTTGTGGATGTTGGATTACACCACCTTTCGTTATCAAGGCAAGTACCTACATTGTCAGGTGGAGAGATACAGCGTTTGTTCTTGGCTTCATATATGTTGGCGGAAATGGATTCGATTATTTTTATTTTTGATGAGCCCACAATAGGACTTCACGAAGTTGAAAAAACTAAATTAATACAAATAGTAAAAAGACTTGTGGATTCTGGAAATACTGTGGTTTGTGTAGAGCATGATGAAAACTTTATGCGAGAGGCAGATTATATTATTGATATAGGTCCGGAAGCGGGAATAAGAGGCGGAATTAAAATTTATGAAGGTGGATATAAGGAATTTTTGGATTGCAATAATTCAAAAACAGCTCCTTATTTATCAAATAAAATAGGATTTAAGATTAAATCCGAATATAGGAAATCTGACAATAAAAAAACTTTAAGTATCTCAGGTGCAAATATACATAATTTACGGGATGTTAATGTAGAAATACCGCTAGGTGTAATGGTAGGAATAGCAGGGGTTTCGGGAAGTGGAAAATCAAGCTTGGTTGCTGACACATTAGTTCCAAAGCTAAAGGAAATCATGAAGAGTAAATGTGTGACAGACAATGATACGGATTATACTGTTGATGCTAAAATTAAAGGCTTTGAGAATATAAAGAAATGCTATGTTATTGACCAAAGGCCAATAGGAAGGAGCAAAACTTCTTGCCCGGCTACATACACAGGTATTTTTGATAGGGTTAGGGCTTTATTTGCAGCTACTGAAAAAGCAAAAGAATGCAATTATCCAGTGGGTATGTTTTCTGTAAACAGTGAGGGTGGATGCAAAAAATGTAAAGGTGATGGAGTAATACATTATCACGTAGGATTCGGAAATTTTATTGACATCGAATGTGATGAATGCAAAGGAACAGGATTTGTCACAGAGGCTATGGAAGTAACCCTTGATGGAAAAAACATTTGCGATATCCTTGATATGAGTGTGGAAGAAGCAAGTGACTATTTTGCAGATAAAGATACAGTAATATGCAATATGCTTAAAATCCTAAAAAGAGTTGGAATGGGATATATAAAACTTGGACAATCCACACCGACAATTTCAGGTGGAGAAAGTCAGCGTATAAAACTAGCAAAAGAATTATCGAAGGGTAAAAATGCTAAGGAATGTTTATATATTTTGGATGAGCCTACAACAGGGCTTTCATTCCATGATAGTGAGAGATTAATGGAATTGATGAACGAATTAGTAGATATGGGAAACTCTATTATTATTACAGAGCATGACCCATATGTATTATCAAATTGTGATTATATTATTGAAATGGGAATTGGCGGCGGAAGTGAAGGTGGTAATCTAATTGCAGAAGGTACACCTAAGGAATTAAAAGGTAATAAAAAATCTATAATAGGCAGGTATTTAAAATGTTACTAAACCCAGAAATAGATGAATTAGTTAAGAGAAAACATCATCGTCAAATAAATAGTGTTGTTGTATGGCAGGATGGAGATATCATAGGACAGTGTTATTATAATGGATTTAGTGAAGGCAGCAGAAACTTTATCCGTTCAGTTGCTAAGAGTATTGTTTCATTAGGTGTGGGAATAGCATTAGACAAAGGTTTAATAAAAAGCCTTGATGATTCGATTAGTAAATACCTACCGGCGTTTAATGAAAATAGAGATTATCGTCATAAAGCTATTACTATTAAGCATTTACTAACAATGAGTTCAGGGATATTTTGGAATGGAGGAGTTCATTATCATTGTCCCATGATGAACCAGTTAAGAAGGTCAGATAACTGGATTCACTATATTGCGGATTGTGCTGTAAAGGAAGTACCGGGTTCATTGTACTTATATAAAGAGTGGGATATGATTCTGGTATCAGAAGTTCTAAATGTAGTGAGTGGAGACGCTTTTGATTTTATAAATGACAGCATATATAAGCCTTTAGGTATTAATAGTGGAAGATGGTATCAAAGTAAAAATGGATCATATTATAGTGTTGCATTAAATGAGGAACTTGAAAAGACTTCGGATCTTACAGCATTAGAAATGCTTAATATTGGGATTCTTGCTTATAATGAAGGAGTTTGGAATGGTAAGCAAATTGTATCAAAAGAATATTTAAAAGAAGCAATTAATCCATCTAAATTAAAAAAGGATTATGGGTATTATTGGTGGCTTGGAGATAACTGGTATGGATGCAGGGGTTACGGTGGTCAGAGCATTACCATAGTACCTGATAAAAAGGCAGTAGTAGTGACACAAGCTACGCCGACAGCCAGAGGGATGGGGTATGATGATGTGATATTTAATATTGTAGATGGGTTATAAATTAATATTGTTTTTTCTTGTATAATAATATAGAATTTATATGAAGGATAATTTGAACAAGTAAAAATTATAAGAAAGATAAGGGTGAAACATGAAGAAGAAAAATATTATTGTAATAGTGGCAATTGTTGTAGTTTTATGTATCTGTGGAATTATAGGATTATTTATTTCAAAATCAGATACAGAAAAGAAAAAAGATATTATATTGACAGAAATAGAATTTCCGCAGTATATGGGGATGATTAGTGGTGTTCAATTTGAAGATAAAATAGATTACTCTGCGATAGCTAATGAAGAAATTAATAATCAATACTTTGGAGTGGAACGTAAAATAAATAATGAAATTATTAATAATATCATATCTATTTTTAAACTTGAAGATGCCGGGAAATACGAGTACGAAGAATGTGATTTTCTACGTTTAGGCAAAGCTGAAATGAAAATATATAAGAATGGAAGTTTTAGGTATTCAAATTTCAGTATAAATGAAGAAGAGATTAAGTTTTCAGACGAAGAATGTATAGAAATGGCAGAAAAATTCCTAAAGGAAAACAAGATAATAGATGATAGCTATCAAAGCGAGGGGGTTGGTTTTGAATTATACAGTTCAATGGATAAACCAGAAGATGAGAAAAAAATATCGAAAACTGTGTATTTTAAGCATACATTTGATGGCATAGAAATGTATGGTTCAGTTCCTGTTTACATAACATTTAACTCAGAGGGAGAAGTAACGGAACTATATGCACTTTCAGGTATGAGGACTGAAAAGGTGGAACACAAATCCGGCATTGAAGCAAAGGATGCAGTCGAAAGAGCAGAAAAACTTGAGGGTATGTTAAGTTTGCCAGAGGAGAGCGATAAAGTTGTTTTAGAAAAAATCGAACTGATATATTGGGAAGATTATGACATTATGGAAACAAATGAAACACTTCAGCCTGTATATAAAATAACAGGAACTGCATATAAAGATGGCATTAAAGCCGGAGAATTTACAGCATATGAATCAGCACTTTATTAAGAAAAGTTGATTAAAAAAAGGAATACCATATTCATACATATTTTTAATCGAAATCAATTATAATTTATCTTATACAAGAAAGCAACAATCAAGCATTAAACGATAAATTTACCTATATTTTGTTATAATACCTTAAAATAGTCACAAAAAGGGTAACTAAATCTTAAATATAATGTAAAAAAATGTTTGAAAAAAATAAAAATATTTGTATAATGTTCGTATGGGTGTAAAGGTATACAATATTTAAAAATGGGTTAAGAGTAGTCGGAAATTCACAGTTGAAAGGAGAATTTATGAAGGTTTTAAAGAAGTTTTTAGGATGTTTGTTGATACTTACAATGGTATTACAAACGCCGGGGTTGCCTCAAGTTGGTCAAGTTATGGAGGCAGAAGCAGCAGCACTAAGCACATCTAGAGTGTCAGTGCATGACCCATCCATTGTAAAGAGCAATGGACAATATTATCTTTTCGGTACGCATATGGGTAATGCGGTATCATCTAATTTAACATCTTGGAGTACAATGACAACAAATGTTAACAGTAACTATGCAAGCATTTTCTCAGTAGGAGCATCATGGGCTTCACAAGGAAGCAGCAGCTACAGCGTAGCAGGCAATTTGTGGGCACCTGACGTTATATACAACACAAGTATGAAAAAATGGTGTATGTACATGAGTGTGAATGGAGATAACTGGTACTCATCTATTGCATTAGCAACAGCTGACAGTATTACAGGTCCATACACATATCAAGGAACAATCGTATATTCTGGATTTGTTAACTCTACTCAAGCAGCAAAGACTGACTATAGCAGGGTTACAGGTTCAAACACAGTTGCATCAAGATATTTATCAAGTGGAAAATGGAACTCATCTTATGGTGTAAATGCTATTGATCCATGCGTTTTGTATGATGCAAATGGTGACTTATGGATGTCATATGGTTCATGGTTTGGTGGTATTTATATGTTAAAATTAGACAAGAATACAGGTCTAAGAGATTATTCTACAACATATTCAACATCAACAAATTCTTCTGACCAATATTTTGGTAAGAAAATATCAGGAGGATACGGCTGTACAGGTGAGGGTTCTTATATCGTATATGATAAATCAGCAGGCTACTATTATCTTTATATGTCATATAATGGACTTAATGCAACTGATAACTTTGCAGGATATCATATGAGACTTTTCCGTTCAAGTAGCATAACAGGTCCATACACAGATGCTATGGGAAATAATGCTATTTGTACAAGCGCAAGCGATAATCAGACTACTAAAGGAATAAAGTTAATGGGTAACTATTATCTAAGCTCTTTGGCAGGAAACGGACAATGGAGCAGTAATGGATATATGTCACCGGGACATAATTCAGCCTTTATAGATGATGACGGTCAAAGATATGTAATTTATCATACAAGATTTAATAAAGGCTCAGAGGCACACGAGGTTAGAGTGCATCAGCAGTTCTTAAATCAGGATAAATGGCCTGTAACAGCAGTATATGAAAATCTTGGAAGTAAGATTTCATCTACAGGATATTCAAGTAGCGATATAGTTGGTACTTATGATTTTGTAAATCATGGAAATAGTGCAACTACTACATATACAGGTATGCTTCCAACTAATAAAGTTGTATTAAACTCTAATGGAACAATTACAGGAGATGTAACGGGTACATGGAGTGCAGTATCAGGAAGCTATTATTGTACTATGGTTATAGGGGGAGTAACTTATAAAGGAGTTTTCTTTAAACAATATGATGAGTCAGCCAGTCATAGCGAGGTTATGACATTCTCATTAATAGGCAGCAATAATCAGGCTATTTTCGGTTCAAAAACATCAACCTCAACAACTTATACAGGTGGTGGAACTTCAGAAGCCGGACTTGATGGAATTTACTATATTAGAAATAGAAGCAGCAATAAGTATTTAGATGTAGCAAATGGTTCAGCAGCAGATGGTACAAACATTCAACAATGGTCAAAAAATAGTCTTGATTCACAGAAGTTTAAGCTTGTATCAGATGGAAATGGATATTATTATATATTAACAGGAGCATCAGGCTACACAAGCTGCTTAGACGTTGATAGTGGTTCAAATACTGATGGTGCAAACATCATAGAATGGAACTACTGGGGCGGCGAGATGCAAAAATATGAAATAGTTAACGTAAATGGCTCATATGCAATTAAAACAAAAGCAAGCGGAAGTACAAAATGTTTAGATGTATATAACATCAGTAATGACGATGGTGCAAATGTCTGTCAGTGGACTTACTGGGGTGGTGATGGCCAGCGATGGTATCTGGAAGATGTCAAAGGTAGTTCAGTATCAGGTCTTGAAGGAACATATTATGTACAGAATAAATTCAGCGGCTTGTATTTAGATATTGAAAATGGTTCAGCAGCAGACGGAGCTAATATAAGACAATGGTATTTGAATGGTTCAGATGCTCAGAAATTTAAATTTGTATCAGACGGAAACGGTTATTATTACATTTTAACTGGAGCGTCAGGTTATACAAAAGGTATTGACATTGACAGTGGTTCTGCAAACAATGGTGCAAACGCTATGCAGTGGACATATTGGGGTGGATTCATGCAAAAGTATGAAATTACCTATGTAAATGGTTCATATGCTATTAAGACAAAGGCAAGCGGAGGCCAAAGAGCATTAGAAGTATATTTGGTTAGTAGTGTAGCCGGTGAAAATATTTGCCAATGGGATTACTGGGGTGGCGATGGCCAGCTTTGGAACTTAGAAAGAGCAGATATGGCTGGTACATATTATATTAAGAATCAAAATAGTGGTTTATATATGGATGTAGCAGATGGTTCAGCGGCAGATGGAACTAACATTCGTCAGTGGTCTTATAATGGAAGTACTCCTCAAAAGTTCAAATTAGTAGCAGATGGAGCAGGTTATTATTATATATTAACAGGAGCATCAGGATATAAGACTTGTGTAGATATAGACAGCGGACTAAATACAGATGGTGCTAATGTCAGACAATGGCCATACAACGGCTCGCATGCTCAAAAATATAAGATTGTTTATGATAATGGTGCTTATGCAATTAAGACAATGGCAAGCGACGGAACAAAAGCAATTGATGTACTTGATATGAGTAAGACAGCAGGTGCCAATATATGTCAATGGACATATTGGGGCGGAGCAGGTCAGAAATGGACATTTACATCTACAACACAATAAAATATTCAGGATAAAGTCGAAGTCCGGAGCGTAAGCTCTGGACTTTTTTGTGAAAAAAAGCTATAAAAATACCTATTTAAAAAAAATTAAAATATATGTTGCTAATTTTCAGAAAAGGACTATAATATAATTTAATTATATTGAGAATTAGGAGAACGTACATGAGAAAAATATCAAATGTTATTTTTATGGCAATAATTGTTTGTGCGGTACTAGCTACCATAATTACAAAGGAAGTATCTGTAAGCATGGCGAAAGAAGGGCTACAAAAAGAATCAACAGAAAAACTGGAAGCGCTGTCTAATCAATATGCAAATCAAATGAATAGCATAATGACAAAATATGAGACATTAATAGATGGCGTAACTAATTATGTCAATGCTATTTATGATATAGATAGACTGGGAGAGCATGAATATAATGCAGAATATATAAATATAATGAATGATTTTATACGAGATTCCATTGAGGGAGACGAAAATATACAAGGATTATATTTTTTCCTAAATCCCGAGTATACAAACTTGATGCAGGGAATATGGTATGATGGTGGAGAAGAAGTAGATGCTGACTGGGAAAGTGAGTATGATATGTATATTGCAAAAGATAGTTCATGGGATTTCTACTTTGAAGCCGTAGAAGAAGGAAGAGCTTCATGGCTTGAGCCATATATAGAAGAGTCGAATGGTATGATGGTTATAAGTTATGTTACTCCTATCAACAAAGATGGAAAATTACTTGGTGTAGTGGGAATGGATATGAACTTTAATGATTTCTCAGATATTGTGAAGTCAATTAAATTATATGAAACAGGACGAGCATTTTTGTTGGATGAAGAAGAAGGTTTTGTTATAGATAATGTATATACTTCAGATGATTTTATTAAAGATGCAGGATACACAAATCTAAGTCAGGCACTAAAGACTAGCAGTAGTGCAGTTATAATAGAAACAATCGATGAAAAAGATTACTATTTAGGTTTTGCGAAAATGAATAGTGATTTTACGCTAGTGACAATGGTATCAGAAGATGAGGTAATGTCAGAGATAAATCAACTAAATAAAATAGTTTCTATATTAGCTGTAATTATATCTTTTGCATGTTTGGTTATTTCACGTATTATTGGCAATAGCATATCTAAGCCGATTGTTAAGGTGTCAGAAGATATGCAGTTGATGAAAGATGGAAATTTTACCGGAGAAAAATACATTCCATATTTAAAGAAGAAAAACGAAGTAGGAACTTTGTCAAATGCGATGAAAGTGATTCAAGATTCAATGAAATCAATGATTACAACAATCAATGGTGATAGTGATGAGGTAGAAGACACATCTGAGAATCTATTTAAAATAACAAATAACTTAGCTGAGCAAGTAGAAAATATTTCTGCGGCATCAGAAGAGTTAGCAGCAAGTATGGAAGAAACAGCAGCGACAGCTGATACTTTAAGTAAGGCATCGGATGTAATGGTTGAATACATAAAAATAATGGAAGCAAAAAATGAAGAAGGTGTAAATGAAGCCTCCACTATTTCAATGAGAGCGACTGAATTAAAACACGAATCAGAATTAGCTGCAAATGAAGTAGAACATCTGGCGGAAACAACCGGAGCACGAATGGAAGCTGCGATTAATGACTCTAAAAAAGTAGAACGAATTCAAGAGCTTACAGAAGTTATATTGTCAATTGCAGATCAAACTAATTTGCTGGCACTTAATGCAGCTATAGAAGCGGCAAGAGCAGGTGAAGCGGGAAGAGGTTTTGCAATCGTAGCTGATGAAATCGGTACATTGGCAGAAGATTCCCAGAAATCAGCACAAGAGATTATAGCTATAACAAATGAAGTTACAAGAACAGTAGAGGAGCTTGCAAAGACATCGGGTGAAATGCTTCGATTTATGCAAGAACACCTGAAGCAGACATATGACAAACTGATTGATACAAGTGAGCAGTATAATAATGATGCAACATACTTTAAAACGATGTTAGATGATTTTACAGAAGGTGTAAATGGGATTTCCGAACAGGTTAATATTGTGGTGACTACATTTGATTACTTTATACAAGCGACAGCAGAGGGTGCAAAAGGTACAAGTGAATTGGCAATTAGTACAGAAATAATAGCAAATAAGTCTAGTGATGTAAAAGAAGAAGCCCGAAGTTTGGATTTAATTTCAAAACAACTTACAGAGAACATGTCAAAATATATTATATAGAATATTCATATAATGAAAAAAACAATGGATTTGTTGTTAAATGCAGCAAATCCATTATTTTTGTGGTTAAAAATAAATTATGTGTAATATTATCGACCAGCAGAGCCATCGGCAAGTCTTGCGATAGCAACAAATAGTTGAGAAATTTTATACCATGTTTTAAAATCTACTATGCCTGTTGAAGGCAGGCCAAACGTACTTTGGAATTTTTTAACGGCATTTTCTGTATTTGGTCCAAATATACCATCTACGGCAAGCGTAGGTAATGCAGGATAAGCGGTAGCTATCTTGTTAAGTTGTTCCTGCATTTGTCTTACCTTGTCACCGGTTGAACCAATAGTTAAGTTGTAACCAGGCCAAGAAGAAGGAATGCCAGATATCTGTTCAGCACTGCTTATATACATGGAAGAACCATAATAATTTTTTATAATTTCTATAGTAGAATATCCTTGGTCACCCAGTGTTTTAGAACCCCATTGACTTAACCAATTGGGGCAGGTAACTCTATTGCCATCGCAGTATTGAGTTAAGATAGGTTGCTGTACGTTAGGTCTCGCAAGATATTGGTCAAATATTTCATCTACTATTAATGAAATGTTATCAAAAATATTTCTGCCATACATCCATTTTTGATCATATGCAGTAGAAGATGTAATAGTGAAATTGTATCCTTTATTTCGGTACCATTCGGTATAAACTCTATTCATTGTAAAAGACATTATAGCGAGAATATTTGCGGTTATAGTTGCTTCGGGCCATGTAGCATATATTTCGCTGGATGCAACATTTTTAATATAATCAGTATATTTAACATAGTAGTCAGTAGCTTTAGAATCTGATGGAGGTCCATCGTGGACTACAACTGTTTCTGGAACAACAACACGACTTAGAACGATTTCGCCACTACCATTTACAGATTTAACCTCTGACTCAGGTTCCTTTGGTGGATAATCACCATAAAGAGTATGAGGTGGAATAACAACATCTTTTCCTGTTGTTATAATATTTTGTGGTAACAATTGAATTTCTTGAATAGCAGTAGTATCAGATAAGATATTAGTTCCTGAAACATATGTAGGTTCAAAGCCCTCAGCATTGACTAAGATTGAGTATTCAGAGTAAGGCTGTATTATGTTGTTTTCATCTAATGAAAGCTCTACCGGAGGTGCAGGAAGAGTTATAGTTTCAGTAAAACCTGAAGAATCAGATTTTAATTGTTCAATAATATCAGTAGTGCTTCCTGTATATGATATGCTGACGGTTGCATTTTCAATAGGAATGTTTTGTGGTGTAAGGATCTGCATTTTAAGATTTCCGTTATCAATAAAATTCGTTTGTGCTGATTTTAGCAATTAGACACCTCGCTAGTATTTATTTATACAATAATATGCATGCTTTTTATGAATAAGTACAATTAAGTATAAAATTAAGAAAACCCCTTTACAAAAGCTTGGTGTTTGTTATATTATATAAATAATACGTATTTTTAAGTAACAGGATATAATGCGGAATATACTAGCAGGAGGCACAAATGGAAGAAAGAGAAGTTGTTTCAAAAAACTTTATAGAGCAGATTATAGAAAATGATATAGAGCAGGGTTATTATGACCACATAACAACAAGATTTCCACCAGAACCAAACGGATATCTTCATATTGGGCATGCAAAATCTATACTTTTAAATTATGGATTAGCGATGAAATATAATGGGAAGTTCAATATGAGATTTGATGATACGAATCCAACAAAAGAGAAAGTTGAGTTTGTGGAGGCTATAAAAGAAGATATTAAATGGCTTGGAGCAGACTGGGAAGATAGATTATTTTTTGCATCAGATTATTTTGAACAAATGTATGAGGCAGCAGTAAAACTTATAAAAAAAGGAAAGGCTTATATATGTGATTTATCTGCTGAAGAGATAAGAGAATATAGAGGGAGTCTTACAGAAGTAGGTAAAGATAGTCCTTATAGAGATAGAACAGTAGAAGAAAACCTTGCTTTATTTGAAGATATGAAAAACGGTAAGTATGAGGATGGAAAGAAAGTATTACGTGCTAAAATTGATATGTCTTCACCTAATATAAATATGAGAGACCCTGTTATATATAGAATTGCTCATATGTCACATCACAATACAGGTGATAAATGGTGTATTTATCCTATGTATGACTTTGCACATCCTATCGAGGATGCTATCGAAGGTATTACACATTCTATTTGTACACTTGAATTTGAAGACCATAGACCATTGTATGATTGGGTAGTAAAAGAAGTAGGATATGAAATGCCTCCAAAACAGATTGAGTTTGCTAAATTATATTTGACAAATGTTATTACAGGTAAGAGATATATTAAAAAACTTGTTGAAGATGGAATAGTAGATGGATGGGATGACCCACGACTTGTAAGTATATCAGCACTTAGAAGGAGAGGATTTACACCTGAGTCGATTAAGATGTTTGTTGAGTTATGTGGTGTATCAAAGAGTAATAGCTCTGTAGATTATGCAATGCTAGAGTATTGTATAAGAGAAGATTTGAAACTTAAGAAGTCAAGAATTATGGCTGTTTTAGATCCAATAAAATTAGTTATTGATAATTATCCAGAAGACCAAGTGGAGTATTTTGATGTTGTAAATAATCAGGAAAACGAAGAACTTGGTTCTAGAAAAGTACCATTTAGTAAGGTTATTTATATAGACAGAGAAGATTTTATGGAGGAGCCACCAAAGAAATATTTTAGACTCTTTCCTGGAAACGAAGTACGTCTTATGAATGCTTACTTTGTTAAGTGTGAGAGCTTTATTAAAGATGAGAATGGAAAAGTAATAGAGATACATTGTACTTATGATCCTGCAACAAGAAGTGGAAGTGGTTTTTCAGAGAGAAAGGTAAAAGGTACAATTCATTGGGTTAGTGCAGAACATGCAGTTAAGGCAGAAGTTAGGCTGTATGAAAACATTGTTGATGAAGAAAAAGGAAAGCTAAATGAAGATGGAACATTAAATCTTAATCCAAATTCATTAGTAGTTTTAAAAGAATGCTATATTGAGCCATCAATCAAAGATGCGAAATCGTTAGATAGCTTTCAGTTTGTGAGACATGGTTATTTCTGTGTAGATTCAAAGGATTCAAGCGAAAATAACTTGGTGTTTAACAGAATTGTGTCACTAAAGAGCTCATTTAAAATAAATTAGTAGTTAACTGTTGTATAAATAGTAGAATGGAGGCAATTGTGGGGGATGAATTATTCTCAGGACTAAGTAAATTAGGATTATCAGATTTATCTAATCTAGAATTGTATGAAACCGAAGAAAAAAAAGTCAATGCTAATGCAGAAAACGCAGCCAAAAAGACTGTAACTGAAGAGGATTTTTTATTTGATAAAACATTTAAGTGTCCTGTTTGTGATAATGAGTTTAAAAGTAAGGCAGTAAAAGCGGGCAAGGCTAAAATGCTGGGCATCGATACAGATTTAAGACCAAGGTATCAAGGAATAGATTCGATTAAATATGATTGTATAGTATGCGAAAAATGTGGTTATTCAGCATTAAGTAGATATTTTAACTATATATCACCTGCTCAAGCAAAGCTTATAAAGGAAAAGATAAGCACGGGTTTTAAAGGTATATCTAATGAAGGAACAGTATATACTTATGAAGATGCGGTGCTTAGACATCAATTAGCCCTTGCAAATGCAGTGGTGAAAAAAGGTAAAGCAAGTGAAAAAGGCTATATTTGTCTTAAAATTGCATGGTTAATGCGTGGAAAAGCAGAAAGTCTGCCAAATGACACTAAAGATAGAGATAAGTTATTAATATCCTTAAAAGTAAGTGAAAGAGATTTTATTAGAAAAGCTTATGACGGATTGAATGCGGCGATATATTCAGAAGCATATCCTATTGCAGGGATGGATGAGTGGACATTTGCATACTTAGTTGCAGATTTAGCAAGACAATGTGGAGAAAATGCAAATGCAATGAAACTTATATCAGATATTATTGTTTCAAGAGCAGCATCAGCAAAATTAAAAGATAAAGCAAGAGAATTAAGAAGAATGATGACTGATAAATAGAAAAAGATTCGGCTATGTCGAACTTTGTGATAATAAAAAATTCGCCGTTAGGCGAATTTTTTTTAAACTATTTTGTTTCATCATCTGAAATAATTTCTTCATCATCAGCTATGATTTCTTCACCTTCTTCAAAAGAAATAGAAGTATAACCTCTATTTTCAATATCTAAGTCAGAAAAGTCATCATCAAAATCATCATCATCAAAATCGTCGAAATCATCATCGTTTATTTCGTTGCCTTTATACTTTTTGTATAATGCCATACCTCCAGCTATACCAGCAGCTAATACTGCAGTGAAAGCAAGGAATTTAGTAAATTTTTTTGCCATAATTATGCCCCTTTCTTTCGAATTATCTTATTTATATTGTAATACTTTTCCAAATAAAAAGAAAGATGTATTTTCAAAAATTATTATAAACTTTTTATGGAAAAATATTCATAGTCATTGTAATAAATATATAAAGAGTTTTTTCTTGAAAATGTATGTGATATGATGGTATACTATATTGAAAAGTAAACTTTTCAATTATTTATTAAAATGTAATGGTATAAAATTGAGAAATCAGCAAGCTGATTTCCTCAATTGACAATTTGTAGACAAAAAGCGTCTACAAAGTTGTCAGGGAAATATATTTATTTCGAAAGGTAAAGGTTACTCATGAGGAAGCAAGAGGCTTTTGTATTATTATTTTCTACAGTGGTTTTGCTTTTTGTAGGGATTAATGTATTTGCAAGTAACAGTAGTGGTGATATACAAAGTAATATTGATGAAGCTGAATCACGTATTAGAGAACGGGAAAGTCAGTATCAGGAAGTAAACGATAAGTTGAGCTCTTTGAATAATTCCAAAGAAGACCTTAGTGATTATATGAAATTACTTAAGGATAGTTATAATGCTATGGTTAGCTTGATTGATGGAATAAATGATGAAATAAAGGAAAAAGAAATTCAAATAGCTGCTATAGATGAACAACTTATAAAAGCAGAGGAATTAGCAAATGAGCAGTATGAGGCTATGAAACTTAGAATCTGCTATATGTATGAAAATGGACAAAATAGTTATATAGAAGCACTTTTATCTAGTGATACTTTAGATAATATACTAAATCGAATTGAATATATGTCCGAGCTTTTAGAGTATGACAGAAATAAGCTTAAGGAATATGAAGAACTTATGGTTTATGTAAAAGCATCAAAGGATAATATTGAAAAGGAAAAACAAGACCTTGAAGTTTTATTAGTTGAGCAAGAAAATCAAAAGTCAGAATTGGCTAGTGTAATGGCAGGGGCAGCTATTGATATTGGTAATATGGAAAGCCAAATTGATGCAGCAGAAGCCGAAGCAGAGAGTTATGCTAAAGCAATTGATGATGAAAAAAATTCAATTAATGAGCTGAAGGCAGAAGAGTCAAGAAGAATAGAAGAGTCCATAAGGCAGTCAAAAGAAATTGAGTCGAAGAAAAATGCCGGTATATATGAAGAGTCAACAACTGTCGGAAATTATGATGCTTCAAATGATGAGGTTATGATGATGGCTGCAATCATGTATTGTGAAGCAAGGGGGGAGCCATATCAAGGTATACTAGCTGTCGGAAGTGTAGTGATGAATCGTGTGGCTGACTCGCGTTTTCCAAATACAATCGAAGGTGTAATTATGGCTTCTGGTCAATTTTCACCTGTGGCAAGTGGTTTATATGCTATAGCCTTAGCAAAGGGTGCAAATGAAACTTGTATACAAGCAGCAAAAGAAGTTTTATATGATGGTGTAAGAATTGGGCCATGGTTGTATTTTAGAACGATAAACAATATTATACAAGGAACAAATATAGGAAATCATGTTTTTTACTATCGTTAATAATAGATTCGACTAGCGTCGAACTATGCAAGAATTGAAAAGCAATTCTTGCCAAAATAGATTCGACTAGCGTTGAACTATACAAGAATTGAAAAGCAATTCTTACCAAAGTAATTTACTGGGTTGAGTTGAAAACGAAATAACATAAAATGCTGGAATTTGTTAAATTGTATAAAAATTCGCAAAAAATGAAACAAAAATACATCACTTTTTTATAGCGAAAAAGGTTGAAAAAGAAGCTGTAATGTTGTATAATCTTTACAATTTGAGCATAATTAGCAAAACACAAGGAGGAATATATGAGAGCATTTCTATAATTAGAAGACGTAAAGGTAGTTGAGGGAACTTCCATCGGTTCTACAAAAGAAGTAATCAGTGAGATAGTCTTTAACACATCTATGACTGGGTATATTGAAGTATTAACAGACCCATCATACGCAGGTGAGGCAGTATGTATGACATATCCACTTATTGGTAACTACGGAATATGTTATGAAGATATGGAATCAATGAAGATATGGCCAGATGCCTTTATCGTAAGAGAATTATCACGTATGCCTAGTAACTTCAGATGTGATATTACTATACAGGAATTTCTAGAAAAGAATGATGTACCGGGAATTGCAGGAATAGATACAAGAACTCTTAATAAGATTTTAAGATAAAAAGGTACTATGAATGGAATGGTTACAACAAATGAAAATTATAATCTAGATGAGATAATTCCAAAACTTAAAGAATACAAAGTTGAAGGTGTGGTTATGAAGACTACACGTAAACAAAAAGAAAACTTTGAAGGTGATGGTTTCAAAGTAGCATTAATGGATTTGGGAACAAAGAATAATATCACAAGATCTCTTATGGAGAGAAAATGCGACGTTACTGTATATCCTGCGGATACAAAAGCTGAGGAGATTATAGACAGTAATCCAGATGGTATTATGTTATCAAATGGACCTGGAGATCCAAAAGAATGCGCCGACATAATAAATGAGATTAGAAAGCTTTATGATTCAAATATTCCTATTTTCGCAATCTGCTTAGGACATCAGCTAATGGCTCTTGCAACCGGTGCAGATACACATAAAATGAAATACGGCCACAGAGGTGCAAATCATCCTGTAAAGGATTTAAGATCAGGAAGAGTATACATATCTTCACAAAACCATGGATATGTAGTTGATGAGACCACAATTAACCCTGAAATAGCAGAAATAGCATTTGTAAATGTAAATGATGGTACTGTAGAAGGTGTAAGATACAAAAATAAAAGAGTGTTGACAGTTCAATTTCATCCAGAAGCTTGTGCCGGTCCACATGATTCAAATGTTTTATTCGATGAGTTTACAGCAGTAATGGAAAGCAGGAGGAAATAAAAATGCCTAGAGATAATAGTATAAAAAAAGTATTAGTAATTGGTTCGGGTCCTATTGTTATCGGACAGGCAGCAGAATTTGACTACGCAGGAACACAAGCTTGTCGTGCGTTAAAAGAAGAAGGCTTGGAAGTAGTATTAATAAATTCAAATCCTGCAACAATTATGACAGATAAAGATATTGCAGATAAGGTTTATATTGAGCCACTTACAACAAAAGTAATAGAAAAGATTATTTTAGAGGAAAAGCCTGATAGTGTATTACCTACACTTGGTGGACAAGCAGCACTTAATCTTGCGATGGAACTTGCTGAATCAGGATTTCTTGAAAAAAATAATGTAAGACTTATAGGAACAACACCTGAAACAATTAAAAAGGCAGAAGATCGTCTTGAGTTTAAGGTTACAATGGAAAAGATTGGTGAGCCATGTGCACCATCATTAGTTGTTGAAAACGTAGAAGATGGTATTGAATTTACAAAGACAATCGGTTATCCGGTAGTTTTAAGACCGGCTTATACATTAGGCGGAAGCGGTGGTGGTATCGCAAATAACCTAGAAGAACTTGTATCAATTCTTGAAAATGGTTTAAGATTAAGCCGTGTTGGTCAGGTATTAGTTGAAAGATGTATTGCCGGATGGAAGGAAATAGAATACGAAGTTATTCGTGATACAGCAGGTAATTGTATAGCTGTATGTAACATGGAAAACATAGACCCTGTTGGTGTACATACAGGTGATAGTATAGTTGTTGCACCTTGCCAGACAATGGGAGATAAAGAAACACAGATGTTAAGAAGCTCAGCCCTTAACATTATTGAGGAGCTTAAAATTACAGGTGGATGTAATGTTCAGTATGCTCTTCACCCAGAATCATTTGAATATTGTGTTATCGAGGTTAATCCTCGACTTAGCCGTTCATCTGCACTTGCTTCAAAGGCAACAGGATACCCAATTGCTAAGGTTGCATCAAAGATTGCTATTGGATATACATTAGATGAAATTAAAAACGCAGTTACAGGAAAGACATATGCAAGTTTTGAGCCTACACTTGATTACTGTGTAGTTAAGATACCAAGACTTCCATTTGATAAATTTATTACAGCAAAGAGAACTCTTACAACTCAGATGAAAGCTACAGGTGAGGTTATGAGTATCTGTACTAATTTCGAGGGTGCACTTATGAAAGCACTTCGTTCTCTTGAACAGCATGTTGAAAGCCTTATGGATTATGATTTCACTGACTTAGATGATGCACAGCTTGAAAAGCAGCTTTATGTAGTAGATGACAGAAGAATATTTGTTATCGCTGAAGCACTCAGAAGAGGCGTTTCATATGAAAAGATTTTTGATATAACAAAGATAGATAGATGGTTTGTAGATAAGATTGCTATTTTGGTAGAAATGGAGCAAGCTCTTAAAACACAGCCACTTACAAAAGAACTTTTAGCAGATGCTAAGAGAATAGAATATCCAGATAAGGTTATTGCTACATTAACAGGCAAGACTGCAGAGGAAATAAAGAATCTTAGAAAAGAGTATGGAATAGTTGCAGGATATAAGATGGTTGATACATGTGCTGCTGAATTTGAAGCAACAACACCATATTATTATTCAGCATATGGTGTAGATAATGAAGTTGCACAAACTAATCCTGAAAAGAAAGTTCTTGTTTTAGGTTCTGGTCCGATTAGAATTGGTCAGGGTATAGAATTTGACTATTGTTCAGTTCATAGTACTTGGGCATTTAAAGAAGCAGGATATGAAACAATTATTGTAAATAACAATCCGGAAACAGTTAGTACAGACTTCGATATAGCTGATAAGCTTTATTTTGAGCCACTTACACCGGAAGACGTAGAAAATATAGTTGATATTGAAAAACCAGATGGTGCAGTTGTACAGTTTGGTGGACAGACAGCTATTAAGCTTACAGAAGCACTTATGAAAATGGGCGTACCTATTCTTGGAACAAAGGCAGAAGATGTAGATGCAGCTGAAGATAGAGAATTGTTTGATGCTATTCTTGAACAGTGCGAAATACCAAGACCTGCAGGTCAAACAGTATTTACTGTAGAAGAAGCAGTAGAAGCAGCAAACAAGTTAGGATATCCGGTACTTGTAAGACCTTCATATGTACTTGGTGGACAAGGTATGCAAATAGCTACATCGGATGAAGAAATAGCTGAATTTATGGAAATTATCAATAGAATAGCTCAAGATCATCCTATTCTTGTAGATAAGTACCTTGTAGGTAAAGAAATAGAAGTTGATGCAGTATGTGATGGCGAGAATATACTTATACCTGGTATTATGGAACATATTGAAAGAGCAGGTGTTCATTCAGGAGATAGTATTTCAGTGTACCCAGCACAATCACTTACACAGAAAACTATTGATACATTAGAAGAGTATACAAGAAGGCTTGCAATGGCTCTTCATGTAAAAGGTTTAATAAACATTCAGTTTATAGTATGTGGCGAAGATGTATTTGTAATCGAAGTAAATCCTCGTTCTAGCCGTACTGTACCATATATTAGTAAGGTTACAGGTATCCCTATTGTTAAGCTTGCAACAAGAGCTATTATAGGTGAAAAGATTACTAATATGGGATATAAGACAGGATTACAACCGGTAGCAGATTATATAGCAATTAAGATGCCTGTATTCTCTTTTGAGAAGTTACGTGGTGCAGAAATTAGCCTTGGACCTGAAATGAAGTCAACAGGTGAATGTTTAGGTATTGCAAAGACATTTGACGAAGCTCTTTATAAAGCATTCTTAGGTGCAGGTGTAAATCTTCCGAAGCATAAGAAAATGATTATAACTGTAAATGATGCAGATAAGCCTGCGTCAGTATCTATAGCAAAGAGATTTGAAGCTTTAGGATATGAAATATATGCAACTAGAAGTACAGCAAAGTACTTACAAGAAAATGGAGTAAAGGCTATTAAAGTAAATAAGCTTTCTCAAGAAGCACCAACAGTCATAGATTTAATTCTTGAGCATAAAATAGATATAGTTATTGATACTCCTACACAGGGTAGAGATAAATCAAGAGATGGTTTCCTTATCAGACGTTATGCAATTGAGACAGGTGTAAACTGCTTTACATCATTAGATACAGTAAATGCACTTCTTACAAGTCTTGAAAGTAACGCAAAAGAAGATTTAACAATAATAGATATAGCAAAGGTTTAAAAACGTTTGACAAAAACGTCGAAGTTTGCAAGAACTAAAAGTCGTCGTGATTACACAACGACTTTTAGTTCTTGATAAATAAAGTATAGTTTCTTTTTGATGAAAAAATAGAACTATTGCATATTTTGACAAAATGTGATATAATTTGCAATAAGTCAGAAAAAGGATTTAAAAAATAATTGATTGGGAGTAATAAGAAAAAATCGCATGAAAAGAAAGCAGATTTTAGTCAAGGTTGCTCGGTTTTGCAAGAAACGAAAAATGTCAGTCAATTCTATAGTAATAATATTTGCTATAATAATACTGTCTTGTTATGCAAAAGATGCCTTGATGATGATGGTCAATAAAATATTTTATCCGTTTATAATGATATGGAAGCACATAAAAGATATGGCTTCGATGTCTTATTCTGTATTATCGAGATTTTACAAAAAACATAAAGTAACGGCTTTGAAAATGGAGTTTGCTCTGGTAGTAGTAATATCCGGAATACTTATTTTAGGTGAGGTTATGAATGAAGATATATGGGGAGAAGAACATACAGGAGTATATGCAGGAGAAATAAGTACAACAGAACTAGCAGACGATGAAACAGTGGATGTTAATGAAATAAAAAATCCATTAGTTCCAAAAGAAGAAACACCATCTGAAGATATAAAAATTGATGATACATATAAAAATGAAAAATTACCATACTATATAAAGATAAATAGAGAAGCAAATTGCATAACTGTTTATACTTATGATAGTAATGGAGAATATACAGTACCTTTTAAAGCGATACGTTGCGCAACAGGAGGAGAAAATACACCATTAGGCAGTTTTGAGTTAAGTGATAAGTATAAATTTGCAACATTATTATATCAGTCATATGGTCAGTATTGTAGTAGAATAGATGGTGATATATTATTTCATTCTTCAACATATACAAGTTTGAAAAAGGATACACTTAGCGCAGAGGATTATAATCAGTTGGGAGAAAGTGTTTCACATGGCTGTATAAGACTTACTGTAGCAGATGCTAAATGGATATATGATAACTGTGATAAAGGAACTAAGGTAGATATATATGATGATATAGATAATCCGGGACCACTGGGAAAACCAGAAACGATAAAAGTTCCAGAAGGAACATTGTGGGATCCAACAGATCCTGATGAAAATAATCCATGGCATGCATATACAGCTCAAATCACAGGTGCAGAAGATAGAATAGTAAATGGATTAGAAGAATTTGATATTTTAGAAGGAATTACAGCAATTGATACTTGCGGAAACGATGTAACAAGTGATATTATAATAGAGAGTGATTTAGATATTAATATGCCTGGTGATTATGTAGTGACATATAAGATTACAGATGCAATAGGCAATTCTGATTCAAAAACAGTTATAATTACAGTGAGATAAAATTGAAATTTAGAGGTTTCAATAAATATACGTAATGAGAATGGGGTTGGAAATTTATTTTCAACCCTATAAGCTTTAGTATATTTATGTAGAAAGGTATTAGGTGATATGGAAAGAGAATTAGTATGGAAAAAGTATAGTGATAAGCAACTGAAAGAAATGGAGCAATTAGTAAAAGGATATAAGCTTTTTTTAGATGAAGGAAAAACTGAAAGAGAATGTGTAAAGGCTTCATTGAAATTAGCAAAAGAAGCAGGATATGTGGATTTAGGGGAAATTATAAAGAGTGGTAAAAAGTTAGAGCAAGGAATGAAAGTATATGCAATATATATGCAGAAAGCAATTGTATTGTTTAACATAGGAAAGCAGCCATTAGAAGAAGGCATTAATATATTAGGTGCTCATATAGATTCTCCAAGACTTGATATAAAGCAAAATCCAATGTATGAAGATAATAATTTTGCATACATGGATACACATTATTATGGAGGAATTAAAAAATATCAGTGGGTAGCAACTCCATTAGCTATACATGGTGTAGTAGTTAAAAAAAGTGGTGAAGTTGTAGAAGTAGTAATAGGTGAAGATAAGAAAGAACCGGTAGTATTTGTTTCGGATATACTTATACATTTAGCAGGCGAACAGTTAGAAAAGAAAACTGCGAAGGCTATAGAGGGAGAAAATCTTGATATATTAGTGGGGAGTAGACCTCTTAAAGGTGAAGATAAAGATGCGGTTAAGTTAGGAGTATTAAAACTTTTAAAAGATAAATATGGCATTGATGAAGAGGATTTTATTTCGGCAGAACTAGAAGTAGTTCCAGCAGGAAAAGCAAGAGATGCAGGAATAGATTCCAGCATGATAATGGCATATGGACAAGATGACAGAGTATGTGCATACACTTCTCTTATAGCGATGCTTGAAGAAGATAAAGTAGAAAAAACTACATGTTGTTTGCTGGTGGATAAAGAAGAAGTAGGAAGTGTAGGAGCAACAGGTATGCAATCAAGATTTTTCGAAAATATGGTTGCAGAGGTTATGGACAGAATGGGAGAATTTAGTGAATTATCTCTTAGAAGATGCCTAGCAAATTCCAGTATGTTATCATCAGATGTAAGTGCAGCTTATGACCCGCTATTTTCATCTTGTTTTGAAAAGAAAAATTCTGCTTTTTTTGGAAAAGGCATTGTATTTAATAAATTTACCGGAGCAAGAGGTAAGAAAGATTCAAATGATGCAAACGCAGAATATATTGCGAGAATTAGAAAGATAATGGATGATAATAATGTAACTTTCCAAACTGCCGAACTTGGAAAAGTAGATGTTGGTGGCGGTGGAACAATAGCGTATATTTTGGCATTATATGGTATGGAAGTTATCGATTGTGGTGTTGCTGTATTAAATATGCATGCACCATATGAAGTTACAAGTAAAGCAGATGTTTATGAGACAAAGAATGGGTACAAGGCATTTTTAAGAAACATATAGAAGGAAGGTAAAAACACATGGATTATAATATGGCATACAGTAAATTAGAAAAGTTTGGTCAGGAGCATGTATTAAAATATTTTAATGACCTAAGTGAAGAAGAAAAAAGCGAATTGTTAGAACAGATAGATGATACAGATTTTTCAGTATTAAGGCTTTGCGCAGAGGGCAGCAAGGCTATAGAAAAAGGAAAGATTACTCCTCTTGCAGCAATGCAATTAGAAGAGGTAGAGGCAAATAAAGAAAACTTTTATAACTGTGGTATGCAGGAAATAAAGGCAGGAAAAGTAGGTGCAGTCTTACTGGCAGGAGGAATGGGAACAAGACTTGGTTCAGATGATCCAAAAGGAATGTATAATATTGGTCTTACAAAGGATGTTTACATCTTTGAAAGACTAATACATAATTTATTTGATGTTGTAAATGCCTCAGGTACATGGGTTCATTTATTTGTTATGACAAGTGAAAAAAATCATGAAGCAACAGTAAGATTTTTTAATGACATGAAGTTTTTTGGATACAACAAAGAATATATAAGCTTTTTTAAGCAAGAAATGGCTCCGGCAGCGGATTACAATGGTAAGGTATATATGGAAGAAAAAGGTAGAATTTCTACATCACCAAATGGAAACGGCGGATGGTTTTCTTCTATGGCAAAGAGCGGAGTGTTAAAAAAGGTAAAAGCAGAACAAATCGAATGGTTAAATGTTTTTGCGGTAGATAATGTTCTTCAAAGAATAGTAGATCCTGTTTTTGTAGGGGCTACAATCAGCAAGAATTGTACTGTGGGTGCAAAGGTTGTTAAGAAAGCTTCTCCGGATGAAAAGGTAGGTGTTATGTGCCTTGAAGATGGAAAACCATCAATAGTTGAGTATTATGAGCTTACAGATGAGTTAATGGAAGCGAAGGATGAAAAGGGTGAGCCTGCATATAATTATGGAGTAATACTTAATTACTTGTTTAAGGTAAATGAATTAGAAGCTATTATGGAAAAAGAAATGCCATTACATGTAGTTGAGAAAAAGATTCCATACATTGATGAAAATGCAAATTTTGTTAAGCCGGAAGAACCAAATGGATATAAATTTGAAACGCTTGTACTTGATATGATACATTTGATGGATAGTTGTTTGCCATTTGAAGTCGTAAGAAATAAAGAGTTTGCGCCGATAAAGAATAAGACAGGAATAGATTCTGTTGAGAGTGCAAGAAAATTGTTGGAAGAAAATGGAGTGGTTTTATAAAATTTTTATATTGAGAGTTATTTTATTTTATAATGGGGTAATAGCATTTTTTGCTATTGCCCTATATTTTTAGCCGAATCTTTTTTCTTGACTTATTAAAATGAAAGTGTAATAATATAAATATACCCATTGGGGGTATGCAAAGACTAAGGAGGTTAATAATGAGTGATTGTAATGAAAGCTGTGAGGTATGTGGTAAGTACAAGCATAGAGAAGAAAAAGAATATAAGGACTTAATTAATAGACTTAATAGGATAGAAGGTCAGGTTAGAGGGATTAAAAGCATGGTGGAGGGAGAAAGATATTGTATAGATATACTTACTCAAGTAAGTGCGATAACTTCTGCTCTTAACTCATTTAATAAAGAGCTTCTTACACAGCATATAAAAACATGTGTTGCAGATAATATAAAAGAGGGCAATACAGAGGTAGTTGACGAGCTTTGCAAGGCATTGCAAAAGCTTATGAAATGAGGTGTGTAGATTGAATAATCTAAAACAAAAATATAAAGTTACAGGTATGAGCTGCTCAGCATGTGTAAGTCACGTTGAAAAAGCGGTAAATAAAGTTGAAGGTGTAAATGCTGTAAATGTGAATTTACTTACTAATTCAATGGTCGTAGAGTATGATAAAGACATAGCAACTCTTCAGAATATAACAAAGGCAGTGGATGATGCAGGATATGGTGCAGAGGTATGGAGTGAAAATCAAAATATAAATCCAAATGAAGGAAAAAAAGATATGGATAAAATATCAAATGATTCAGAAAAGAAATCGATGGTATTAAGACTAAAGGTATCTATTATATGCTTAGTTCCACTTATGTATATTTCGATGCATCATATGTTTTACGAGTGGTTTGGTTTGCCGGTTCCGGGATTTATAAAGTCATTCTTTCATGGAGATGAAAATGCAATAGCATATGCGTTTGCACAATTTTTACTGTTATTACCGATTTTATATGTTAATAGAAAATATTTTATAAATGGTTTTAAGTCACTATTTAAGGGTGCTCCAAATATGGATACTCTTATTGCATTGGGTGCAGGTGCATCTGTTGTTTACGGAATAATTGCTATATTTAGAATTGGTTATGGATTAGGACATGGAGATATGGATTTGGTGTCAAGATATTCTATGGATATATATTTTGAGTCGGCAGGCACTATTCTTACACTGATTACTGTCGGAAAATTCTTAGAGGCAAAGTCAAAGGGGAAAACAGGAGAGGCACTTGCAAAGCTTATTGATATGGCACCAAAGACAGCATTGGTATTTAGAAATGGCATAGAACTGCAGATAGAGTCAAAAGACATTATTTTGGGCGATGTGGTAATTGTAAAAGCAGGAGAAATAGTACCGGTTGATGGTGTTATTATAGAGGGAAATGGAATGCTAGACCAATCTGCTATTACAGGTGAAAGTATCTTAGTTGAAAAACAGATAGGCGAAGAAGTAATAGGAGCTACAATAAATAAATTAGGCTATTTTAAGATGAAAG
>JAVBUL010000158.1:0-3131 GCA_031555415.1 Lachnospiraceae bacterium
CTCCACGTTCAAGAGTAGGCTATGCAAGGGATTTAAAACTCTTTTTTAACTTTATTATTAATACTAATCCTCAATATAAGGATAAAGATATACGTGAAATTCCACTTAACTTGCTTGATGATATACAGGTGATGGATATAGAAGAGTATATGGAATATCTTAAGCTTTATACTGATGAGAACGGAAATGAAGTTTCAAACTCAGAATACGGAGTAAAAAGAAAAATGTCTTCACTTCGTGTAATGTATAACTATTTTTTTAATAAGCAATTGATTACTACTAATCCTGCTGTTTTAGCCCGTATGCCAAAACTTCATTCTAAGGAAATTGTTCGTATGGATGAAAATGAAATGTATGATTTTCTTGATAAGGTAGAAATGGGTACGAATTTATCTAAAAAGCAGTTGCAAAGCCACGAAAAGACAAAGGTTAGAGATCTTGCCATGATGACTCTTCTTTTGGGTACTGGAATAAGAGTTTCGGAATGTGTAGGTTTAAATGTTACCGATGTTGATTTTAAAAATGCTTCTATTAAAATTATACGTAAGGGTGGAAACGAAGATATAGTATACTTCGGATATGAGGTAGAGGATAGATTACAAGATTATTTAGAGGAACGAAAGGATATAGTTACAATGGACGGTCATGAAAATGCACTATTTCTTTCATCTCAAAAGAGACGTATATCGGTAAGAGCTGTTGAAAAAATGGTTGAAAAGTATGCAAGAATAACAGATACTCTTAAACATATTACTCCTCATAAACTTAGAAGTACTTATGGTACACAGCTATATCAAGAAACTGGAGATATATATTTAGTTGCGGATATATTGGGACATAAGGATGTTAATACTACAAAAAAGCATTATGCGGCTGTGAATGAAGATAAAAAACGGGCGGCTAGAAATAGGGTACAGTTACGCGACTAATAGTTCGCCCGGCGTCAAAAATAGTTCGCCCGGCGGCGAACTATGCAAGAATCATAAAAATCGTTGCGATAGCACAACGATTTTTATGATTCTTGATTGGTATGACGGTACTTTGTTCGCTTTGGTGTGGAAGATTGATTTTGAATTATTGACTTCAAATTGTACAGAATCTTACAATTTGAAGTTGGTTTTTATTGCTGGAAAACACAAGAAGCTCGTGGTTTATCACGAACTTCTTGTGTTAAGTTAAGGTTAAAATTTTATTCGAAGTATGAAACTACTAGGTAGTTTCCGGAGCTGATGTTGTCGGAGGATAGATTGTTTACAAATTTAATGTCTTTTATGTAGTCTTCTAATGATGTTGTTTCGGTGCAATATTCGGAGGCTATGCTCCAAAGAGTATCTCCGTGTTGAATTTCTATGGTTTTATAGCGTTTTTCTAATTCGGTACTTCCTTCTGCTGTCAATGATGTCGCCATAAATGAAATGACGATGGCTACTACTGCTATCAATGCTATAGTGGCTCTTCTTCTAATGATTTTTTTTATGATATCTTTTGTAGTATTCATATCTTGCTCCATTCTACTGAAATACAGTTTGTATGTGAACCTATGTTCTGTATAATTAATATAACACTCGAACAGAGGTTTGTCAAGAAGAAATTAGAACATTTGTTTTGAACATTCGTTTGCTTTTTTCTTGCAATTCGAATAAAGGTGTGATATTATAATAAAAGAACAGATAAAATACTTAGAAAGGTTAGGTAATGCATATGTCACAAGGAAAGATTTCTGCTAAGCAATTACAAATACTTGAATATATCAAGAAAGAGATATTAGGTAAGGGATATCCTCCAGCTGTTAGAGAAATATGTGAGGCGGTTAACTTAAAGTCTACTTCTTCTGTACATGCTCATCTTGAGTCATTAGAAAAAAATGGTTATATCAGAAGAGACCCTACAAAACCAAGAGCTATTGAAATTATCGATGATAATTTTAACTTAAATAGAAAAGAGATGGTTAATGTTCCTATTCTAGGAAGAGTTGCCGCTGGTGAACCATTACTTGCTGTTGAGAATATTGAAGACTACTTCCCTATTCCAGTTGATTTTTTACCAAATAACGATGTTTTTATACTTATCGTTAAAGGTGAAAGCATGATAAATAGGGGTATACTTGATGGTGATATGGTTATTGTTGAGAAGCGTTCAAGTGCACGAAATGGGGAAATGGTTGTTGCGCTTGTAGAAGATTCTGCTACTGTTAAGACCTTTTATAAAGAAAATGGATACATAAGATTACAACCAGAAAATGATTTCATGGATCCGATTATTGTACCTGATTGTGAAATATTAGGAAAAGTTATAGCTCTTTATAGAAATATGGGTTAAAAAAAGATTCGGATAAATCCGAACTTTGCAAAAATTTATTGCTTAGGAATAATCATTATTCCTAAGCAATTTTTATCTAAAAACTGTTTTAGCAAAGAGATGTAATATTACTCAGTAACATTTAAATAGTAGAATAATTTATCGTTTTTAGCTTTGTGATTATTCCAATCATCTTCTATTGCTTCTTTTATTTTTTTCGTATCTTCAAAACTAGAACCACGCTTTTTACAATGCTCTGCAAGTATTTCGTCAGAAATATCCAAATATACAACCGCTTCACAATCAATAATGACTGATGTAAATAAAGGACAGCCAGGTTTTACTTTGCTATATTTATAAATGAGTCTATCAATCTCATTACTTAATTCCTTTGTCCATGGATTTTTCTTTAGTTCCTGCATCAAACTCATTTCTTCTTGTGGAATATTGGGCCATAAAACAGAATCCAAATCTTCGCAGTTTTCTGGCAAATATTCTAGTAATGTTGTTTTACCTACACAAGGTGTTCCTATAACACAAACTCTTTCATCTTTGTGTTTTTGAAATATGGCATTAAGCGTATTTAATGTTTCGTTAATCGTAAATTTACCAGGCATTCTTAAATCACCTTTCGTATATCAATTGATTTATGGTTCCTATAACTCATCTACTTCAATTGTTTTTCCATCTCTCCAGATTCTTTCTAAATCATAGAATAATCTGTCTTCTTGATTGAAAACATGAACGATAATATCACTATAGTCCATTAAAATCCAGTTTGCTGTATTATAGCCTTCGATTTGTTTGTAATTATGACCTACTTTACCCAGTTC
>JAVBUL010000261.1:0-5203 GCA_031555415.1 Lachnospiraceae bacterium
ACTGCAATACTTTTTTAATAAATATAATTGGTCTGTTTGCACAACAATCAGACTGTTTTATCATCATAATTCACAAAATATACTGCTTTTTTGTAATAAAAATCAGTTTTCCATTATTTTTAATGACTATTTTATTTGTGACTCGCACATGCAGTCAAGCATAGAATGCATCATAGGGCAAAAAAGAAAGGAGATTTATTCTTGGATGATATCTTAAAAATGAATTCTGCTGCTATCGTTACTCCCGTACTCCCCCAAAACCCTGTTCAGGGAATGGCCTATGTACCGTTTCAGCAGCCAATTGAAAAGTTGTTTTCGGACGAACAGGGATTTGTTCTGGGAACGCTGTTTCCGGAGCTAAACAAACCATTCTTACCTGTAGGAGGTTTGAAGGCATGACAGAACGTGAAGCATTAATGAGAAGAATCGCAACTTGCGACTTTGCTATTACAGAACTTAAAATGTTTCTTGACACCCATCCTGACGACCTTGAAGCTATCAGAAAATGCAATGAATATCAAAGGCAAAGTGTAGCTCTAAGGCGCTTATACGAATCACAATTTGGCCCGATCGCCGCCCCCAATGAAAATGCAAAGGGCTGGGCGTGGATTTCGAACCCTTGGCCATGGGACACAGGAGAGGAAGGCTAATATGTGGCAATACGAAAAAAAACTCCAGTACCCTGTAAGAATCACAAGAACTAACCCGCAGCTTGCAAAAATCATTATCACCCAGTACGGCGGGCCGGACGGAGAGCTTGGCGCTTCACTGCGGTATCTAAGCCAGCGTTATTCTATGCCATACCCTGAACTCAAGGCGATATTGACAGATGTAGGCACAGAAGAAGCAGAGCCCCCGAAGTTGGAGATTGATAATTATGTCGTTGTGTATAATAATTTTAAATGCTATTCTGCTTTTGTTTTCCATAGTTTTGGATAGATATTTAATGTAAAGTTGTAAGGGTCACTATTCTTTTTTAATGCTTTTTCTGTTTTAACATACTCAATTTTTTGCAATACATTTTTAAATATTACATTTTTTTGCTCAATGCTTATATCTTCATTATAAATATCAAGTACACTATGTAACTGTGAGAGAACTGTTTTGTCGTCTTCCATGGTGTTTAACATCTTTGACAACTCGGCTTCTTTTTCTCTTAAATTGTTGCTTATAGTTTCAATTGTAACTGCTATTTTTTTTGAACGGTCAAAATATGTCTCTTTCGTGTAAACACCATCTTCAAATAAATCACAAATATTATCTAGCTTTCTTTCTGCCTTTGATAAATCGGCTTTTAATCTGTTCACTGTTTCCTGTAATGCACTTATTTTCTCTTTACGGGTACTTTTCATATTTTCAAGATTTGCCGAATAGTCGTTTAACCAGTCCTTAATAGCAATTAGAACTTGTTCCTCTACAATACAGAATTTCGAACTCACATTATCACATTTTGGATTTGCACAAATGAGAGAAGCGTCTTTTTCGGGGTCTTGGTATGGCCTCCTATACATCTTCTTACCGCAAACGCCACATATAATAATGCCCGCTAACGGATTTTTAAGCCCTTTATTCATAGGTGCTCTATGTGAATATGTATTTTTTCTTTCCTTTGCTTTTTGCCATGTTTCCATGTCAATTATAGGTGCATGCAACCCGTTAACTACAATTAAATCTTCACCCGTATTCCGTGGTCTGCGTGCTTCTACAATACCGTTTTTCATGGTCTTTACTTCTTTTCTTGCATTCCAACGGATTTTACCAATGTATACAGGATTACTCAAAATATCTTTAATGGCTGAAACAGTCCACTCTTTAGCTATTCTCGGCTTATATCCCATGTTATTAAGTTCAATTGCAATTCTATTTTGAGATAAATTATTGTCTGTAAAAAGTTTAAATATTAATTTTACAATTTGCGATTCTTCCTTATTTTCTATTAAAGTAAAGCCCTTTTGCTTATTGAGTTTTTCCCTGTCATACCCAAATGGGGCTATGTTGCCCACGTATTTGCCCTCATAAACAGACATCATTCTACCTGTCTGCAAACGCCGTCTTGTTGTTTGGTATTCTCGCCGGGACATGAACAAGCCAAATTCTAAATATTCTTCGTCACTTTCTTTATTGGCTTCAAAAGTCTTTTGCGGTGTTACAATTTTTGTATTACTGTATTTAAAGACTTGGGCAACAAGCCCCTGATCCATTGTGTCACCTCTAGCAAGACGTTCTACTTCCATAACCAAAACTGATTCGAATTTTCCTTGTTCTACATCACGAAGTAACCGTTGCATTTCGGGACGTGCTGCAATGGTTTCACCGCTGACAACTTCCCTGTAAATGCAGTCTTCATCAATAATAATTCTTAGTTTATTCGCTAAAGACATTAATTTTGTTTCATGCCTTTTTAAGGTTTCGCCCTCTCCGGCTTTTTCTGCTTCAACATCAAGTCTTGATTTTCTTAAATAAATTGCATTCTTTTTCATACTGAAATTTCTCCTTTACCCAAATATATTGGAATTTTTTAAACATAAGACCTAAAAGGCATTTCGCCTTAGAAATGGTCTTACATTTGCGTAATTCAGGAGAAATACAAACGCCCTAAACTGTCATGGCGAGGTAACGAGTTCATCTTGACCATTGACTGTTTAGGGTGTTTGTATTAAATTTCAAAACGCAACTGTAAAATTAGATATAGAAAATAAATTTGAAATCATTGTACTAAATACGAAACTTAGTTATAATAAACTACGGGTGATGTACGTGAGTAATACTATGAAAAAAATTAGATTTTCAATTATCTTTATTATATCTGCTCTGTTTATATCTGTACTATTGGGATTTATTTTTAATGATATGATTGATTTTAAATCATATTTTTTAGACGATCCACTAGTTGATTTAAGCCGGATTACAAACAAATTATCAGATAAAAATGTAACTGATATAAAAAACTCTTTAGAATCTGATTCAGACTTTGCAAAAGTTATTGTTACATATATCGTTATATTGATTATTTATTTGCAAACTTTGATTACTATTATCACTAAATCTATACTTAAAAAATACTCCTCGAAAGATCAAATTCAAACGTTAAAAGAAGAACATCTTAATGGTGTGTTGGATTTCTTATTAGGCTATGCTTCTGCTATTCTTATTTGCGAGCTAGTATATAATACTTGTTCAATATGGCTTCCTCTAATGGTAAAGTCAATAGACTTTTTAAGTATTTATAATAATACTATCTTCCCAGCTACATCTTTTTGGCCAATAGTTGAATTTATAATAAAAATTGTAATTTTGCTGATTCTCTGGCTTGTTTTTATCGCCCCAATATATTATGAATTATGGGAAATAGTCTGCCAATGTGTTTTACTAATTATAGCTTGTTTTTTCTGTATAATTCTCCTCAATACGCTTAACGAAAATGACATTCATATAAAAGTAGGTTTTGTTTTTTTATATATTCTATTTAAAGTAACCAAGTTGCTTGCAGGAAAGATAGTAAGTTATTATAAAAACCGCAAACGGACATAATTCGATTTGAAGAAGTTTTTTATCAAAAGATAACAAGTTATATATCTTCTTGCCGAAAAATAAAAATACGCCCATTCTAAGGCGTAAAATCTAAATCAATTATGCTACTTTAATTCCAGTTTCAATAATTTCATTTGCAAAAGGGTCATCTTCAAAATCTTCTGTTGAAAATGGATGAGGTTCGATTCGCAAATCAATGTTTCTTGTTAGCATAAATAAGTTTGACATATCATCAATTTTGTCTTTAAAATCATCAGAAATAATTGCAATATCTATGTCGCTGTCTTCGTGATTTGTACCTTTTGCAAATGAGCCGAAAAGATATACAGCTTTTACATTGTATACTTTTGAAACGGTTTTAATATATTTAATTACTGTGTTGATTATTGTCATATCAATTGTTCTTTGAGCCATGCTCTCATCTCCTTTATCCTAACAATTTGCTCGTTCGTATATTCTCCGTGTACATTTTTCTCGAAAACTATTTTTCACATCTTCATATCTGCCACTAATATTAAATGTGTTAAAATCACTCAGCATTTTAGCTTGCTTTTCATTCAAAACTAAATCTGATTTTTCTGCAAGTAATAATAAATTATGAATCTTAGGTACATGGGGCTGTTTTTCGTGTGCTTTTACATATATAGCTTTCAATAATTTTTCTATAACTAAATGTCCGGATAAATAAAGCCCAATTGTTTTTACCTGTCTCAAACATTTTTATCATAGCATCATAATCATCATCTGAACTATCTTCCCAATATTTCATTAATTCTAAGTTTGTCATATTACCCCTCTCAATTTCAATTTCTTTCTTTAAATATTATATTCCATTCTAGAATTATTATCAATGATTTTCTTATGATTAGTTACCATAATATTCACGAAAATCGGCTTGAATATACCTGTTTATGTAACCTGCGAAAATCCCAAACTTGATTTTTTATTGAACTATCAATAAAAACAACGATTTTCACGATTGCGCCTTTCATATATTTTGTGCAATGTTAGGTTTGTAGTTATCATATATATCGTTTAGATTTTCATAGTTACGAGACTTAAATCCTTGCATGCTTTTTTTACTCCCTTTTGGTATGTCATATTCGTTCAATACCGCCTGCATAAAAAATCCTACTACATTGTTAATATTTTGATAATTGAATTTATCCCAATTATCAATATATTTCTCAACCAACTCCATGCCCTGTGCACAAATAAGAGATTCTAATGCTCCCAATTTAATATCTGCTCCTGTCTTATCCTTAAACTTAACGAGCAAATCATCAAGAGTCGATTCTACTTTTAATAATGTTTTTTCTGTTGAATCTATATCCAATTCCGCAAAAGTGATCTGTCCATCATACTCAGTATTACGAAAAATAGAAAACTCTAATTCAGTAACTCGTTTTCCCTTCTTTATTTCTTTAAACTCAAATTTAATGTCTGTTTTCTGCTCTAATTCTTTCTGCGCCATCAATAAAACATATCTTTTAAAATCATAATATCTTATAAACATATTTTCTTTAATATCAAGCATTTGCCTTAATTCTTGTAATTGTATTTTTCTAATGCCGATTTTCTCAAACTGCTTTAATAATTCGTAAATTCTGATTGAATACGTACTGTACAGCCTAATTACATTAAATAGTTTATATTTAGTAAAATACCCACG
>JAVBUL010000045.1:0-7590 GCA_031555415.1 Lachnospiraceae bacterium
GCACAGATCAAGAATACACCGATGCAATGACACTTTCAGGAACAAAGGTAGAAAATTTTGAAAGATTAGATGCTGACTTAGACAAAATAGTAGTAGGTCAGATAGAGAAAATAGAAAGACATCCTGATGCGGATAAACTTATAGTATGTCAGGTTAATGTAGGAACTGAAAATGTTCAAATAGTTACAGGAGCTCCAAATGTAAATGAAGGAGACAAAGTGCCTGTAGTATTAGACGGCGGAAAAGTAGCAGGTGGTCATGATGGTTCAAAGACAGCAGGCGGAATAAAGATTAAAAAAGGTAAGTTAAGAGGTATAGAATCATTCGGTATGATGTGTTCTATTGAAGAACTTGGTTCAAGCAGAGACTTTTATCCAAATGCTCCTGAAGACGGAATTTATATTTTACCACAGGATACAGTGGTTGGAAGCGATGTTATAGAATTACTTGGATTAAAGGATAGTGTTTTTGAATATGAAGTGACATCAAACAGAGTGGATTGTTTTGGAATTATTGGTATAGCAAGAGAAGCAGCTGCAACATTCAAAAAGGAATTCGCTAAACCACAGCCAAAAGAAACAGGACGTGGAGGAAATGCAGCAGACTATGTTTCAGTAGAAATTAAAGATGCTGATTTATGTAGAAGATATTGTGCAAGAGTAGTTAAGAATGTTAAAATAGCTCCTTCACCGGAATGGATGCAGAGAAGACTTGCTGCTTGCGGTATTAGACCTATTAATAACCTTGTTGATATTACAAACTATGTAATGGAAGAATATGGTCAGCCGATGCATGCATTTGACTTAAATACAATAGAAGGAAATAAAATTATTGTTCGTCGTGCAAATGATGGAGAAAAGTTTGTTACTCTTGATGGTCAAGAAAGAAGTCTTGATAAAGAAATGCTTATGATTTGTGATGACGCAAAGGCAGTAGGTGTTGCCGGTGTTATGGGTGGTGAAAACTCTAAGATTACTGATGATATAAAAGATGTTTTATTTGAAGCAGCTTGCTTTAATGGAACAAATATAAGACTCACATCAAAGAGATTAGGTCTTAGAACGGACGCATCAAGTAAGTTTGAAAAAGGCCTTGATCCAAATAATGCAAAAGATGCTATTGATAGAGCATGCGAACTTATTGAGGAATTAGGATGTGGAGAAGTAGTATCAGGAATGGTAGATGTTTATTCAAATCCTGTAGAACCAAAGAAGATTCCTTTAAATGTTGAAAAGATAAATAAATTACTAGGAACAAATGTTACATTAGATGAGGTAAAAGAGTATTTTAAAAGATTAGAGCTTGTTATAGATGAAAGTGAAGGAATGGTTATAGTTCCAACCTTCAGACAGGATTTATTATGTGAAGCAGATCTTGCAGAAGAAGTTGCTAGATTCTTTGGATATGATAATATCCCAACAACACTTCCATCAGGAGAGGCTACAGCAGGTAAATTGTCATTTAAGCTTAGAGTAGAAGATGTGGCTAAGGATGTTGCAGAATTCTGTGGATTCTCACAAGGAATGAACTACTCATTTGAAAGTCCAAAGGTATTTGATAAATTATTAATACCGGAGAATTCACCACTTAGACAGACAGTAACTATTTTAAATCCACTTGGTGAAGATTTTAGCATAATGAGAACTACTTCATTAAATGGTATGCTTACATCACTTTCCACAAACTATAATAGAAGAAATAAAAATGTTAAGCTTTATGAATTAGGAAATATATATATTCCAAAATCAGTTCCTGTTACAGAGTTACCAGAGGAAAGAATGCAGCTTACATTTGGTATGTATGGTGATTATGATTTCTTTGATATGAAGGGTGTTGTTGAAGAATTATTTGACAAGATTGGTCTTGATAAAAAAGAAGAGTATGACCCAACAGATAAAAAGCCATTTTTGCATCCGGGAAGACAGGCGGATATAATGTATAATAATAAAAAAGTAGGTTTCTTAGGAGAGGTTCATCCTGAAGTACTTGATAATTATGATATAGGTGAAAGAGCGTATATTGCAGTTATTGATATGCCTGAAATAGTAGAGCTTGCAACCTTTGATAGAAAGTATGTTGGAGTTCCTAAATACCCTGCAACTACAAGGGATATAGCTATGGTAATGCCAAAGACAATTCTTGTAGGTCAGGTGGAAAAAGTATTTGATAAGAGAGGCGGAAAGCTTCTTGAATCATATAACTTATTTGATGTTTATGAAGGAGCTCAGATTGAAGCCGGTCATAAATCAGTAGCGTACTCACTTACATTTAGAGCAAATGACAGAACACTTGAAGATAAAGAAGTAGTTGCCGTTATGGATAAGATACTGGATGAATTAAAAGGGATGGGAATAATGCTTAGAGGATAATATTATAAGAGAAATTCTAAGAGGCCTTGAGTGGCTTGTTTACCCATAAATAGTAATTGAAAGTTAAACAAAAAAAGTGTATACTATATATGAGATAATATAGAGAAAATGCAAGATATAAAAAGAATAGGAGGCGTCTGTTATGTCAAATTATTACAGTACGATTAACGAAGTGGTATTAACCTTTTCAAATATTCAACGTAACGAAAAAGGATTTGAAACAATAATTGCGAGACTAGAAAGACCAAACAGTAATGGATTTGATTATTCGGAATGGAAATTGCCTTGTATATCTAATATAAAGGCTTTTGGCTTTTCAGAAGATGAGATTATGGAACAAGAAAGATATCTACGTAACAATTCTACTCTTATATGGGAGATGGCGAGAGAAAAGGAGATGATGTCAATTGCCTAAGGCGTTACTTGACTTTATGGGGTACTCTTTTTTCTTCTGGTCTAACGAAAATGGAGAACCACCACATATCCATGTATGTAAAGGATCACCATCTAAAAACTCTGCAAAGTTTTGGATTCGAGATGATGAAATATTATTGGAAAATAATAATGCAAATATTCCAGCAAAAGATTTGAAGAAAATTCAAATGTATATTAGTTTGAACAAGAAAGACATTATATATGAATGGTTCAGACACTTTAACCAATAACCATAATAAGTAAAGCACCAACAGAAAGTGATATCTTCTGATATGATATCTTCTCTGAAGGTGCTTTTTTTGATGCACGGTTGCAAAAAAATTATATAAACAATAATGAATTTTTTGAATTTAATATAATTGTTTTAATTTATTTTATTTGGTATACTTATAATATTAAATTTATAGGAGGTTGGTTATGAATACTTGTCCAAAATGTGGAAGTAGTCTTAATAATGATGAAAAGGCATCAGGTAAATGCTTTACTTGTGATGCTATATTTGAAAGTAATCTTGATCCGTTATGGTATACGGCAAAACCTAATAAGAATGTCATAAGCGTTGCTGTTAAAGTGTGTGGAATAATAATTATTATTGCGGGAATTATACTTGGTTTTATATCAGCAAATACAGGTGGAAATGAATATGAATTCTCGTTAACAGTATTTATTTTTCCTGTGATGGTTAATTGCATAAGTGGAATTGTGTTACTTGGTTTGAGTGAAATTATACAATTATTAGACGATATTAAAAATAAAAAGTAAAAGATTAATAAACGTTAAAATGTATAAATTATAAATTCATATGGTAGGTTTAAATAAAACAGATATTTCTATTTAAAAGTGATAGAGAATATGATATAATCATAAGTTGTATTAAACAAGAAAATCTTTGTAGTGTATGTTTTCTGATGATTTAGAAAACGATGTTACACTTAAAAGAATTTCGGTAAATTGTGCTATAAAACTATAGAGAAAGGCAAAAGTCCTTAAAAATAAAGGATTTTTAAATAGGTAAAGGCAATTATGAAATTAGGAATCGTTGGATTACCAAATGTAGGTAAGAGTACATTATTTAATTCTCTTACAAAAGCAGGAGCAGAATCAGCAAATTATCCGTTTTGTACAATTGACCCAAATGTGGGCGTGGTTACAGTTCCAGATGAGAGATTAAATAAATTATCAGAGCTTTATGATTCAGATAAGATAGTACCTGCTGTTATTGAATTTGTGGATATTGCAGGTCTTGTAAAGGGTGCTTCAAAGGGTGAAGGCTTAGGAAATCAGTTCTTATCTAATATACGTGAAGTTGATGCAATTGTACATGTAGTAAGATGTTTTGAGGATACAAATATCATACATGTAGATGGAGATGTAAACCCTCTAAGAGATATTGAAACAATCAATTTTGAACTTATCTTTTCGGATGTTGAGATTCTTGAAAGAAGAATTGCTAAAACATCAAAGGGTGCAAGAAATGATAAGGCACTTGCTAAAGAGCTTGAATTATTAGAAAAAATAAAAGTTCATCTTGAAAATGGAAATCTTGCAAAAAGCTTTCAGACAGATGATGAGGAAGAACAAGAATGGATTGAATCATATAATTTATTGACATATAAGCCGGTTATATTTGCGGCAAATGTTAAAGAAGATGATTTAGCAGATGACGGAAATTCAAATGAATATGTTGCAAAGGTTAGAACATTAGCCGGAGAATATGGTTTTGAAGTATTTGTTGTATGTGCTCAAATTGAGCAGGAAATTTCTGAATTAGATGATGATGAAAAGGCAATGTTCTTAGAAGATTTAGGCATAAAGGAATCAGGCCTTGATAAACTTATTAAGGCAAGCTATAGCTTGTTGGGACTTATAAGTTATCTTACAGCTGGAAAGCAAGAAACAAGAGCATGGACAATAGTAAAAGGTACTAAGGCTCCGGGTGCAGCAGGAAAAATTCATACAGACTTTGAAAGAGGATTTATAAAGGCTGAAGTTGTAAATTACCAAAATCTACTTGATTGTGGCTCATATGCGGCAGCTAAAGAAAAAGGTCTTGTAGGCATTGAAGGTAAAGAGTATGTAGTTAAAGATGGAGATGTAATACTTTTCAGATTTAATGTGTAGATAAGGGAGGATAATAATGTTTGGTGCGGCTATAAGTTTTCCTAATCTAGGAATTGAGATTGAAAGATTAAAAAATACATTTTCAGTTTTCGGTATTGAAATTGCATTTTACGGTATTATTATTGGTATTGGAATTATTGCAGGTGCAGCATTGTCCTTTAGAGAAGCAAAAAAAACAGGTCAAAATGTGGAAAACTACGTTGATTTGGCTTTGTATGGGGTATTGTTTGCTATAATAGGGGCACGAATTTACTATGTTCTTTTTGAATGGGATTATTATAAAGATAATCTGATTGAAATTATCAACTTAAGAAAAGGCGGACTTGCTATTTATGGTGGAATTATTGCGGCAGTAATAACAGCCTATGTATTGGCAAGGAAAAAGAAGCTCTCTTTTTGGCAAATGGCAGATACTGGCTGTCTGGGGCTTATAACAGGTCAGATAATCGGAAGATGGGGGAATTTCTTTAATAGAGAAGCCTTTGGAGGCAATAGTGATGGACTATTTGCAATGAGAATAGATACTATGGATGCAGATACTAAAGTTATTGTTCCTAATGGAGTGACCTATATAGATGATGCAAATAGATTTATTCAGGTTCAGCCTACGTTTTTATATGAATCAGTATGGAATATATTTGTTCTGACGATGATAATGATTTTCAGAAAACATAAAAAGTATAATGGAGAAGTCTTTTTATGGTATATTCTTGGATACGGGCTTGGAAGAAGCGTTATTGAAGGAATGAGAACAGACCAATTACTTTTACCGATAATAGATTTTCCGGTATCACAGCTATTGTCAATTATATTGGTTATAGGTGTAGGAGGATTGTTGATTTATAATAGGGTAAAACTTTTTAAAGGTAAAAGTGTTAATCTAATCGGTGATAAAATAGTATCTGATACAGAAGAAAAAATAAATACAAGAGAAGAAGATAACTAGATGTTGTAAGTGAAAAAAACAGACCACAAGATATGGGAAAACCGTATTTTGCGGTCTTTTTTTGTTGATAAATATTTGTAAAAGTGCTTGCATTTGATGTTAATTTAGTATAAAATCATACCAAGAGGTGGCGAAAAGTGGTTGAAAGTGGAATCAAGTGGTTAAAAGTGGTAGATTTCATGAAAAATCATTAAAGAAGTTTTTAGCAAAGAAGGTGACATCAGATGTTCATGGGTGAATATAACCATTCCATAGACGCGAAAGGGCGAGTGATCGTTCCTGCAAAGTTTAGAGAATCATTAGGCGATGAATTTGTAGTAACCCAAGGACTTGATGGTTGTTTATTTGTGTTCCCAAATGAAGAATGGAACGTTTTTGAAGAAAAACTTAAAACACTTCCTATGGCAAACAAGGATGCCAGAAAATTCGTACGTTTTTTCTTGGCAGGAGCAGCACAGTTAGAAGTAGATAAACAAGGAAGAATATTACTACCATCTGTACTTAGAGAATTTGCAGGTTTAGAAAAAGACGTGGCACTTGTGGGTGTCGGAAGTCGAGTAGAAATCTGGGATAAGCAAAGATGGAATGAAAGTACAACATTTGACGACATGGATGAAATTGCTGAACATATGTCAGAATTAGGGCTAAGTATATAGCAGTTATCAAAGGAAAGGACACATAGATATGGAATTTAAGCATAAATCAGTGTTAATGAAGGAAACAATTGAGAGTTTAAATATCAAGCCGGATGGCATTTATGTGGACGGAACTTTAGGTGGTGCTGGACATGCATTTGAAGTATGCAAGCAATTATCAAATAAAGGTAGATTTATAGGCATTGATCAAGATGAAGATGCCCTTAAAGCGGCTGGGGAGCGACTATCGGTATTTGAAGGAAGTATAAACATTAATATAGGAAGGAGCAATTATTGCAATAGAGCTTCGGTACTAAGTGATTTAGGGGTAGAAAAAGTAGACGGAATATTATTGGATATAGGAGTTTCATCGTATCAGATAGATACAGCTGAAAGAGGATTTACTTACAATGATGAAAATGCACCTCTTGATATGAGGATGGATAAAAGTAATCCTATGACAGCCAAAGATATTATTAATGAATATAGTGAAATGGAATTATATAAAATAATACGAGATTATGGTGAAGACAAATTTGCAAAAAATATTGCAAAGCATATTGTACTAGCAAGAGCAGATAGGGAAATTAATACAACAGGTGAATTGATTGAAATAATAAAGGCAGCGATTCCGGCGAAGATGAGGGCTACGGGTGGACATCCTGCTAAAAAGACATTTCAAGCAATACGAATTGAACTTAATAAAGAACTGGAAGTTCTGGAAAATTCAATTGATACAATGATTGATTTGCTAAATGATAATGGAAGGTTATCTATTATAACATTTCATTCTTTAGAAGATAGAATAGTAAAAAACAAGTTTAAAGTAAATGAAGACCCATGTACATGTCCAAGAAATTTTCCAATGTGTGTATGTGGTAATGTATCAAAAGGAAAAATAATAACAAGGAAACCAATTGTCCCAAGTGACAATGAAATAGAAGACAATAAACGTTCAAAAAGCTCAAAACTAAGAGTTTTTGAAAAAAAGTACACCAAGGATGGTAACAGCCAGCGTATGTAAGACGTACCGACAAGGATGGCGGAAATGGAGTAAGTTATGGATAAGAGAAAATCTTATTAT
>JAVBUL010000101.1:0-6305 GCA_031555415.1 Lachnospiraceae bacterium
TAAGAGATTAGAAGAAGCTTTTGAGAATAAAGAAGTTCTTAAGGCTAAAGTTGTTCAGGCAATGACAGGTGGTTTAAGTGTTGTTGTTGACGAGTCAAAGGTATTCATACCGGCAAGCCTTGTTTCAGATTCATTCGAAAAGGATTTATCAAAATATACAGGTCAGGAAATCGAGTTCGTTATTACAGAGTTTAATCCAAAGAGAAGAAGAATTATAGGTGATAGAAAACAATTATTAGTTGAGTCTAGAAAAGCAGCTCAAGATGAAATTCTTTCAAAGATAAAAGAAGGAGATGTAATAGAAGGTAAGGTTAAAAATGTTACTGATTTCGGTGCATTTATAGATCTTGGTGGAATTGATGGATTATTACACATTTCAGAAATGTCTTGGGGAAGAATTGAACATCCAAAGAAAGTTTTCAAAGTTGGTGATGTAGTAAAGGCACTTGTTAAAGAAATAAACGGAGCTAAGATTGCATTAAGCCTTAAATTTGATGATACAAATCCTTGGGCAGGAGCAGCACAAAAATATGCTGTTGGAAATATTGTAAAAGGTAAAGTAGCTAGAATGACTGATTTCGGCGCATTTCTCGAATTAGAAACTGGAATTGATGCATTACTTCATGTTTCACAAATTGCAAGAGAACATATTGAGAAACCAGCAAATGTACTTAAGTTTGGTGACGAAGTAGAAGCAAAGGTTGTTGATTTTAATGAAGATGAAAAGAAAATTAGCTTAAGTATAAAGGTTCTTTTAGATCCAGTTACAGAAGCTTCAGAAGAAAATATTGATGAGACAGAAAAAGACAACTAAATAATTTCAAAAACCAGATGTCTTTGGTCATATGATGGAGGGCACCCTATGAATTATGAACAATTTAAAGAGCAAGTATATGCTCTTACGAAAATTGATTTAAATGCGTATAAAGAACGCCAAATGAAAAGACGTATCGATTCATTAATTGCAAAACGTGGTATTTCAGGCTATAAGGATTACGTAGAGGTTTTAAAGAAAAAAGATGAAGTTTTTGAAGAGTTTGTCAATTATCTTACAATAAACGTTTCAGAATTTTGGAGAAATCCAGATCAGTGGAGAATACTTGAAAAAGAAATTATACCTTCACTTATGGAGAAGTTTGGTAAAAACTTAAAGATATGGAGCGCAGCATGCTCAACAGGTGATGAACCGTATTCACTTGTTATGTTATTATCAAAGTTTGTACCGCTTAGTAACATAAAAATTATAGCGACAGATATAGATAAACAGGTTCTTGAAAAAGCTCGAGTAGGTTTATACAATAGTAAAAGCTTAACAGGACTGCCTCAAGATCTTATAGCTAAGTATTTTACAAAAGTAGGTTTATCAAATTATCAAATCTCAGAAGATGTAAAGAAATGTGTTGAATTTAAAGAGCACAATCTTTTAAAAGATTCATATCCATCTAATTTAGATATGATTGTTTGTAGAAATGTATTGATTTATTTTACAGAAGAAGCGAAAGATGAAATTTATAACAACTTCTATAAATCTTTACGAAAAGAAGGAATATTATTTGTAGGAAGTACTGAGCAGATAATATATTATAAGGATATGGGATTTACTTCACCTCATCCATTCTTCTATAAAAAGAATTAGTGATTTATAGGGACAGCTAGTCACTAGCCTGTCCCTATTATATAGCTATGATGTTTAATTATAATATTATTGGGAAGGTAGTATAAATAATGAGAGTAATCGCAGGAAAAGCACGTAGATTACAATTAAAGACTATTGAAGGTATGAATACACGACCTACTTCGGATAGAATAAAAGAAACTTTATTTAATATTATTAATAGTGAATTAGTTGATTGTATGTTTCTTGATTTATTTAGTGGAAGCGGTGGTATTGGAATTGAAGCATTAAGTAGAGGAGCAAAAAGAGCATATTTTGTTGAAAATTCAAAGGCAGCTTGTGAATGTATTAAAGATAATATAAAAACTACAAAATTTGAAGCCAGTGCAGAGGTGTTAGCGGATGATGCGATTGTAGCGATAAAAAAGTTGGATGCTAGAAATGAAGGAGCTTTTGATTTCATTTTTATAGATCCACCATATGATAAACAAATTGAGTTTGATGTTTTAAAAGAACTAAATGGAACAAGATTAGTAGATGAGTATACGACAATAATCGTTGAAGCCTCGATTGGAACAGAGTTCGATTATCTGGAAGATTTAGGCTATGATGTTGATAGAATAAAAGAATATAAGACGAATAAACATGTTTTTATAAGGAAGCATTAAAGGAAGGAAGCTGTGAATGAGCAAAGCGATTTATCCCGGAAGTTTTGATCCTGTGACACTTGGACATATAGACATTATTGAAAGAGCTGCAAAGCAGGTTGAGGTTTTGATTGTTGGAGTTTTGATGAATAGTTCAAAAACACCATTGTTTTCTGTGGAAGAACGTGTTAATATGTTAAAGGAAGTTACAACGCATTTAAAAAATGTAGAAGTTAGATCTTTTGATGGTTTTTTAGTGGATTTTGCAAAAGTGCAAGGTGCGGATTCCATAATTAGAGGACTAAGAGCTATAACAGATTTTGAATATGAATTGCAGATGGCTCAGACGAATAGAATTTTAAATAATAGTGTGGATACACTTTTTCTTGCAACTAGTGTAGAGTATTCTTATTTAAGCTCAAGTATAGTTAAAGAGGTTGCAGTACTGGGAGGGGACATTAGTAAATTTGTTCCAGATTGTATTGCAAACCATATACATAGAAAGTATGATTCGTTGAAGGATAAGCTTTAAAATATACAAATGTAATGATGATTAGGAGGAAGTTAGAACATGAGTAAGATTGAACAAATCATTTCGGAGATTGAAGAGTATATTGATTCTTGTAGGTTTCAGGCTCTATCGTCAACAAAGATTGTTGTCAACAAAGAGGAGATTGAAGAGTTATTAGCAGAACTTAGATTGAAAACACCAGAAGAGATTAAGAAGTATCAGAAGATGATAAGTAATAGGGATGCTATACTTAGAGAAGCTAAGGAAAGAGCTGAAGCTATGCTTACTCAGGCTCAAGAACAGACTAGTGAATTAGTAAGTGAACATGAAATTATGCAACAGGCATATATTCAAGCTAATGAAGTGGTTCAGGAAGCTACAAGGCATGCTCAGGAAATATTGGATAGAGCAACAGCAGATGCAAATAATATTAGAATGAGTGCAATGCAGTACACAGACGATAGTTTGGCAAATATACAAAATATTTTGTCTCATGCTATGGATAATTTCAACTCAAGATATGAAGTGCTTATAAATTCATTAGGTCAAAGTTTAAGCATAGTTACAGCAAATAGAGATGAACTTAATCCACAAGAAGAGGAAGTTGTAGAGGAAGAAAAGGCTCAAGATGTTCATGTTATAGGACAAGAAGAAAATGAAAGTGATGAGTCGTTTGAAGATTATACAGTACCTGTGGATTTTGACTAGAGGTGGATTAGATACTATGAAAAAGTTAAAGAAAAAAGGCATTTTAGTTATTATTCTAGTTGCAATACTTTGTATTAGTGGAATAATAAGTGTGTCTTTATTAAAACAAGAAAAAAAAGATAATCAAGTTTCGCTAGTTAAGATTGATTTTCCGGCTTATGGAGGAGAACTGCCAAGTGTAGTATTTGAAGATGAAATCAATTATTCAGAAATAAGTAACGAAACACTTAATGATGAATACTTAAAATTAGAACGAAAAAAAGATGATCAGGTTGTAAATAAATTAATATTAATGTTAGGTTTCGAAAATGTTGAAAAGGAAATTGTTGAAGATTATGAATTTATGCAAAAAGATAGAGCTCAAATGAAAATATACAATGATGGAACGGTGTTGTATACGAACTCAGATAGGGGTATGGAAGAAATTCCTTTTTCTGATGAAGAGTGTATTGAAATGGCCAAACTGGTTTTAATTGGTAATGATATTATTAGTAATAACTATCAATGTGGGGGTGTTGGTTATTATCTTTATGGCTCAATGGATGATTTAGGAAATGAAAAGAAAATAGCTAAAACAGTACGTTTCGAACATGCAATTGATGATATAGATATATATGGAACAACCCCAGTTTTTATTACATTTGATTCAGAAGGAGAAATAATAGAGTTATATGTTTCTTCTGGTAGAATAACTGAAAAAGTTGAGTGCAATTCTGATATAACAGTTGAAAAAGCAGTTGAAAGAGCTATTAATTATGAAGGAATGATAGATGTACCTGATGAATGTGATAAAGTTATCTTAAAAGAAATAGAAATGGTATATTGGGAAGATTCCTCTATTGGAAGTGAAAATGATACTATTCAACCAATATATAAAATAATGGGGACAGCATATAAAGATAATGTTGAAGTTGGAAATTTTATAGCATATGAATCTGCGCTTTATTAAAAATAATAGAACGAAATCGTAAGTGATTTCGTTCTATTATTTTTGACTTGCTTGATTGTTATATTAGCATTATAATAAGAATCAAGGTCATTATACTGCAAAGTATTTTTGAAAGTATGTATTTGGATAGGCTTAGTCCACTGCCTTGTATCATGCTGTAGGTTTGAGCTATCGCACAAATGCCACCGAATGAGGTGAGCGAACAGGAGTATATAATTAATTTGTATTTATCTGGTTCAATGCCGGCAAGTCTGTTAAGTCCGGATGTAATTTCAAGTATTGTAGAAATTATACCTCCGGATAATGCAGGAAAAAATCCGATATTAAACAGTATTTCATTTACTATGGAAAAGATAATAATATATCCTCCAAGTTTGAAGATATTGTCAAAGCTTTGAAGAATACAGTTATCTATTAAACTAGAACCTTTATTAGGCTGTGTAAAAGTATTTTGGTCATTATAGAATTTATATTTTCTATAAAAAAGTGATATAATAAAACCACATAACAAAGGGCTTAAAAACATTATCATAATTAGTTTTAATGAAATAGACTCAGATACATTTAATATTGTACTGATAAGTATGGCAGTAAGAAATGCCGGACTTGCATTGTTGCAAAAACTTATAAGTAGTTGTCCTTCATCTTTACTTATAATTTTGCGTTTTACCATGTCGGCAGTAACCTTGCTTCCCATAGGATAACCACATAAAAAACCGATAAACATAGCATAACCAGCGTTTTTTGACATGCCAAATATGATTCTTGATATTGGAGATAATATGGAAGAAATATACCTATATCCTCCTGTTTCCATTATGAAACCAGATATTATCATAAAAGGCAAAAGAGTAGGAAGTAAAGTATACAACCATAGATTAAGTCCAGTCATTGCACCATTTTTCGTTGCGGTTGGGAATGTAAGCATGGTGATGAATAATAAAATTGAGCTTAGGGTAAATATAGTTTTTTTCATAATATAAGATATGAGAACTTGAATATATATATGACAAATGCATGGAGCAGGAAAGGAAATGAAAAATGTTAGAATTTGAAAATTTAGAGTCAAAGAAGGTATTTCATTTTTTTTATGAAATATCAAAAATACCTCATGGGTCAGGTAATACAAGACAGATTAGTGATTTTTTGGTTGAATTTGCTAAGGAGCGTGGTTTAGAGTATATTCAGGATAAAACCAATAATGTAATTATCAAAAAAAGGGCATCAAAGGGAAGAGAAGATGAGGCAGGTGTTATTTTACAGGGGCATATGGATATGGTTGCAGAAAAAACAGCTGATTCTAAACATGATTTTTTGAAAGATGGACTTGATTTATATATTGAAGGTGATTTTCTTAAAGCAAAAGATACTACATTGGGCGGAGATGATGGTATAGCGGTAGCATATGCACTTGCGATACTTGATAGTGATGATATAAGTCATCCACATTTAGAGGCTATTTTTACAGTGGATGAGGAAACTGGGATGGATGGTGCAAGAAGTATCGATATGAGTAAAATAGAAGGTAAGTATTTACTTAATATTGATAATGAAAAGGAAGGGGAGTTTGTTGTAGGATGTGCAGGTGGTGCAAAAGTAAAGTGTCTTATTCCTTGTAGAAAATGTATAACTGAAGGTGTAAAATGTATTTTGAAGGTAAAAGGTTTGCTTGGTGGGCATTCGGGAATTGAGATTGATAAGGAACGTGCGAATGCAGATATTGTAATGGGAAGAGTACTAAGTGAGATAATGAAAAAATGTAACATAGATTTGATTAATATTTTTGGCGGAAATATGGATAACGCTATTCCGAGGGAATGTACAGCATCAATAGTGGTACTTGAACAAGATATTGATGAAATAAAGTCTATAGTT
>JAVBUL010000113.1:0-13624 GCA_031555415.1 Lachnospiraceae bacterium
ATCAAGAATCATTATCTTGTTATCAGCTAAAATCGCTCTTGCTCTTGTAAGAAGCTGTCTTTGTCCTTGTGATATATTCGTTGCAACTTCATTTAGTTCCATATCATATCCGTTAGGAAGTGTCTTTACAAAGTGGTGAGCATGTGCTGCTTTAGCTGCTGCTATAACTTCCTCATCTGTGGCATCAAGACGTCCGTATCTAATATTTTCCATGATACTTCCCTTAAATAACCATGTATCTTGAAGAACCATACCAAAATTTTCTCTTAATTCACTTCTGTTAAAATCTCTAAGGTCATGACCATCAACCTTAATACTTCCTTGGTTTACATCGTAAAATCTCATTAATAGCTTAACCATTGTTGTCTTTCCTGCTCCTGTTGGACCAACAATAGCTACTGTCTGACCTGGTTCTACTTTACAGTTAAAGTCATTTATTATTGTCTTATCAGCATTGTAACCAAATTTTACATGTTCAAAGTTAACACTACCTGATAATTTTATATCTCTAACTGGATTTTCTACAATGATATCCTCTTCTTCTTCATTTAAGAATTCAAATACTCTTTCTGCTGCCGCCACTGTTGACTGCATCATATTCGAAACCTGAGCTAACATAGCAATCGGTTGTGTAAACTGTCTAACATACTGAATAAATGATTGGATATCACCCACTTCAATTACTTTTTTTATTGACAATATACTTCCTGATAAAGCAACACCTACATAACCTAAGTTACCTACAAAGTTCATAATAGGCTGCATCATGCCTGATAAAAATTGTGATTTCCACGCAGATTTAAAAAGTATTTCATTCGTTTCATCAAATTCTTTTACAGTGTCTTCTTCCTTATTAAATGCCTTAATAATGTTATGTCCACTATAAACCTCTTCTACTTGACCATTTATTTTTCCTAAATATGTCTGTTGAGAGACAAAGTGTTTTTGAGATTTTTTTACAACGAATCCTATAAGTATTCCTGAAACAGGAAGCATTATGATTGCAATAAGAGTCATTAACGGACTTATAGTAAGCATCATAATTATTATACCAATTATAGTCGTTACTGATGTAATCAATTGTGTAATACTTTGATTTAGTCCCATTCCAAGTGTATCAACGTCATTTGTTATTCTTGATAAAACCTCACCTACTGTCTTGGATTCAAAATACTTCATAGGCATACGATTTATCTTCTTTGATATATCATCCCTTAACTTATATGCCATTTTCTGTGAAATACCTGTCATTATCAAGCCTTGTATAAATGATAATATTGCACTTATAACATATAATCCAACTAAGAATAATAATATTTTTGCTATCTTATCAAAATCAATTGAACCACTTCCAGATATCTTTGCTATTAGTCCGTTAAAAAGTTCTGTAGTTGCTTTTCCCAAAACCTTTGGTCCAACAATAGTAAATATTGTACTTCCAATAGCAAATATAATAACTGCTAATATGGCAAACTTATATCTGCCCATATATGCTAATAACTTACCAACAGAACCTTTAAAGTCCTTAGCCTTTTCACCAGGCATCATTCCATGTGGTCCACCCGGTCCTCTGTGTGGTCTTCTTGTTTGTTCAGCCATAACTACATCTCCTTTCTAATAGATTCTAATTCAGCTTCTGAAAGCTGTGATTTTGCAATTTCAAGATATTCATCGCAGTTATTAAGTAACTCTTCATGAGTTCCTATACCAGCCACTTTTCCTTCATCAAGTACTATAATGCTATCTGCATGAAGTATTGTGCTAATACGCTGTGCTACAATTATAACTGTTGCATCCTTAATATTTTCATTAAGTGCTCTTCTAAGTGTTACATCTGTCTTATAATCAAGTGCAGAAAAACTATCATCAAATAAGAATATCTTTGGATTCTTTGCTATAGCTCTTGCTATTGATAATCTTTGTTTTTGGCCACCTGATACATTTGTTCCACCTTGTGATATTTCATTCTTATACTTATTTGTAGTATCCTCTATAAATTCTGTTGCTTGTGCAATCTGGGCAGCCTTTACCATTTCCTCATCAGATACATAATCTCCTGAAAACTTAATATTTGATTCTATATCACCTGAGAACAATACACCCTTTTGAGGAACATAGCCCAGTGTTTCTCTTAGCTTATGCATAGATATATCTCTGATATCCACTCCATCTAATGTTATCATACCATCTGTAACATCATAAAATCTTGGAATCAATTGTATAAGCGTAGATTTTCCACATCCTGTACTACCTATAATAGCTGTTGTCTTTCCCGGTTCCGCCTTAAATGAAATATGCTCCAAAGCATCTTCATCTGCACCGCTGTATTTAAAGCTTACATCTTTAAATTCAACTACACCTTTTATATCATTTAACTCAAAATCTCTAACTTTTTCTTTATCTCTTATAGTTGATTTTGTATTATTTACTTCATCAATACGTGCTGCTGCAACTCCTGCTCTTGGAAGCATTACTGAAATCATAGTAATCATAAGGAATGCCATAACTATTTGCATTGTATATGTTATGAATGCCATCATATCACCAACCTGCAAATCACCTAAATCAACACCTTTTGCACCAAACCAGACAATCATTACTGTTATACAATTCATTATAAGGAACATAATCGGCATCATAAATGTCATCGCTCTGTTTGTAAATAACTGTGTTTTCATAAGCTCTTTATTTGCAACATCGAATCTTTCTTCTTCGTGCTTTTCTCTACTAAATGCCCTTATAACAGGAACACCTGTTAAAATTTCTCTTGATACTAAGTTTAACTTATCAACCAAAACCTGCATTATCTTAAACTTAGGCATTGCTACACTCATAAGTACTCCGACTAACAATATAATTGCACCTACTGCTACTCCGATTATCCAGCCCATTCCTGTTCTAGTATTTGCAACCTTTATAACACCACCAATACCAATAATAGGTGCATATACCACCATTCTAAGTAACATTACTGTTACCATTTGAACCTGCTGTATATCGTTTGTACTTCTTGTGATTAATGATGCTGTTGAAAACTGATTTATTTCTGTATTTGAAAAACCTACTACCTTTTTAAATACTTTTCTTCTTAGATTAAAGCCCACTCTAGCTGCTACATATGATGCAATATAACCTACTGCAATAGAAGCTGCCATCATAATAATTGCCATAAGAAGCATTTTAGAGCCTACACTCCAAAGATATGATGTCTGATTTTTACCGACATCTATTCCCACAGCTTCGTGTTCTTTCTTTACAAATTCAACTGCTTTTTGCGTTATAGCAGAATCACTCATACTTCCCATATTCTCTACTGCTGTGTTCATATTCTGAATAAGCTCATCCTTAGACATCATTCCAGCTGCTATAGCTACTTTTATTCCTTCTAAATCATATTCCTCAGAGCTTTGAATACTAGACAACATAAGCATTGGCATACCTAATATATCATTTATCTCCTGCAAATCCTCATCTTTGTTTGATTTTCTTTCATAGTTGCCGTCTGAATTTAGTTCATATTGACTTCTTATCTCATTCTCTTGTTCTTCATTAAGAAATAAACACAGATTTTCAAGCGTTTCTTCCCTCATTTCATCAGGTGCAGCATACTCTATACCACCCTGCTGAATACCTACATCTACAATATCCGATGTATATGATGGCAATCCCAAGTCGCAATAAGCCTGAATTATGAGCAATACAACAATTGCTATCACTGGTATTTTAAAATCCCATAGATTTTTAAAAATACTTTTCATTTATTCTACCATGCCTTTCCATATTAATTTGTTCTTCTTGCATAATGCTCGCTATCTCTTTGCATAATATAGAGATTTGCTCAATTTTTTCACTACCCAAGCGTTTAGCAATATTTTGCAAGTAGCTATCAAATATTCTTTTATGCTTTTCACAATCTTTTATTCCCTCTTCCGTTAAAAAAACATACGTATTTCTACGGTCTTTTTCATCCACCTTCCGTTTGACAAGATTTTTTTCATCTAAAACCTTAAGTATGCGTGAAACTGCTGATGGCATAATCCTCATACTTTTGGCTAAGTCAGAAACATATATGCCTTCACTTTGTGGATATTCCTCCATATAATCACTGATAATAACAAGTGCCATAAACTCACCTTGCGACATATCTTTATACAAATGATTACCTGGTTTTAAATTTTTAAATCGATGAAATGCTTCAAATAGCTTTCTTCCATCCTCATCAAAAGGACACTTTCCTTCCTTCATACTTTATCACTCTTTCCTTCACCTCAAATTACTTAACAGTGTTATATGTTTCAACGGTTAATTATAATACTAATATTGACAAAGTCAATAAATATTCTATAAACATTTTGTTAAGATACATTTTAATACTAAAAAATCCTTCCTTGATACTTTTACCAAGAAAGGATGTGTTTTTTCAACTACTTTTATAATATTCTTAAATTTCAAGCATTCTTTTTGTTATAGCTAAATCTGATTCATAAGGTGTAAATATACCCTTAACTTTTTGATATGTTTCTGCACCTTTTGCCAAAAGAACAATCACATCCCCTTCTTTTGCATTACTAATTGCTTTTTCTACAGCCTCCTTTCTATCTTCAATAATTTCATACTTTGCATTATCTTCTATATACTTATTAATTTCCATACATATATCTTTTACATCTTCAAATTGAGGATCTTCTGCTGTTAAATATATATAGTCTGAATTATCTCCAACTATCACTCCAAAATCTTTTCGTCTTTTATATGCTTTTTCTCCCGGTGCACCACCAACACATATTATTCTTCTCCCCCTATAATCAAGCTTTAGAGATTCAAATAATTTATTGAAACTAAGAGAGTTATGTGCATAATCAACTATAACCGTTATACCTTTTTCATCAAATACGTTCATTCTACCTTGCACCTGAGTTTTTAATAAACCATTTGATATACTATTGTCATCTATACCTAATGTTTTTGCCATAGTAATTGCTGCCATTGCATTTTCAATATTAAATCTTCCCTGCATAGTTATTTTAAAATTATTTATATATCCCTGTTTTTCATTTATTACATCAAACGAAAATCCATGTTTTTCTTTTACTATATTTTTATAGTAAAAATCTGCTCTATTATCTGTACCAAACAATGTTACTTTTTTATCCTTACAAGCATTCATTATGATATCAAATTCATTTGTATCAGCATTTATTACTATGTTATCAACATTTTTCAAGAGTTGAAGTTTACAATTTAAGTAGTCTTCATAATTTGGATGCTCTATATCACTTATATGATCTTCAGATATATTTAAGAAGATACCATATTTAAAATTCACATTATATACTCTATCCACCTTATAGGCTTGTGAAGTAACTTCCATAGTCAAATATTTAATGTTATTTTTTACTGTTTCATAAAAAAACTTTTGCAAATCTATAGCTTCAGGTGTTGTTAAATGTGAATCCTCCCTTCTCATTCCTGTGTATGTTTCAATTGTAGATATAATAGCTGTTTTACTATTTAAATACTCATCTAGTATATTCTTTAAAAAGTATGTGGTGGTGGTCTTTCCTTTTGTTCCCGTTATTCCTATAGTTTCTATATCTTTAAATGAATAATTATAAAACCTTGACGCAATAACTGCCATAGCTTTTTTTATATCACTCACAATAAAATATGAAATGTTCTCTACATCATACTTTACTTCTGATATATACATAATACTACCTTTATCAATTGCTTGATTTAGATAATCTTTTTCGAAATGCTCGCCCTTACAAATAAAGAGTGTATCTTTTTTTATATCTCTTGAATCATATGATAGATATTTTACTAGGCAATCATTTGCTCTTTTACATTCCAATAATATTTTTTCTTTATCTAATACTTCTAATATTTCATTATATTCCATTTTTAAATCCATAGACTTGTCCATCCTTTTTCACATTTTAATTATCTTTTTTATTACTTTTTTTAGTCTTTGAAGTCTATGAGCTAACTTGGTATACATAAAATATACTATCGGTTTATATACTTTGTCTATTTCTCCTATATATTCTGTAGCTCCTTCTTTCTTACAAAATCCAGATTTAAATTTATATAGTCCATTTTCGTTAGTAAATTCAAACACTCCACCAAAGTCATAGTTATTACACTTATTTTCGATTCCCCACTTTATCATTTCCCATTGCATTAAATAATTAGGCATTAAATTTCTTTTTTCATTGCCACTTGCACCATATATATAGAATATTCTTTTACCATAATTTATAGCTATTGCGCTTGCTAATTTATCTCCCTCATGTTCAGCTACGTATATTCTAATTTCATTTTCAGTAAAGGCATATATCATTTTCTTAAAATAATCATAAGATCTACACCCAATATTATCTCGAATGGTAGTTATTTTATATAACTCATAAAATGCTTTTAAGTCTTCTTCATCTCTAGAATACCTAATAGTTACACCTTTTCTAATAGCTACCTTTATGTTATATCTAGTTTTACTAGAAAACTGCTTTAATAAATCTTCTTCTTTTTTATCCTTTATATCTAATACCATGTTGTATCTTGGCTGAATTATATTATGAACATCTAAAGTTACTTTAAAATTACTATCTATATATAACTTTTTGAGTGTTTCACTAAAGATACATTCCGGATCGAACTTAAGTACATAAGCTTTATATTTTTTAGCTAAAATATCCACTTCTCGTACTAATTTTGTGACTTTATCTATATCTGTAATATCACAAACAGGTCCTTTTGGAGAATAGAGGAGATAGGAATTAAATATGGGAGTCTTTTTTAAAAGTATAGTCATACAAGCTATAATGTTATCGTTTTCCTCTAAATATATAGCTTTAGTAATCCAATCAGATTTTACTAGTCCCCACCTTAAATCCTGCATTACACTTGCATTATGATTCTTTAAAAACTCATTATATTTATCTACTTTATCTTTATTGTTTACATCTAAAATAGGCATACTATCTCCTCTTTGCACTTTATATATATGTTTCTTTTCATGCTAACTCCTTATTATTATTTATAGGTATATAATAAAGTAGAAGCAAGCAAGAAATCCCCATGAAAATGCAAAAGAAATGTAAAAAAAGATTCGGCTAAAGCCGAACTTTGCAAGAATTAAAAAACAATTCTTGCTGGAACAATTTCGCGCAGTTTCCTATTAACTAAAAATGCAAGAATATCCCTAATAACGTAACAAAACGGAAGTCCAATTTGAACTTCCGCTTTGTTACGTTATTACATTTCCCACCAACTAATCCAACTGCTTGCCTTTTATTGAATAGTTTATTTTTGATTTGCATAATGCAAAATTAACAACGCTCTAAAAGTAATATCGCATCTCTTTTTTATTTCTGTTCGCCAGTTTTCTTCTAATTTCAATCCACTATATGCTCCCCAATTCTTAAAAAATGATTCATCAATATAAGCCCTACAAATCCCATCATTATCTATAGATTCTCTCAATAGATATATTTCATCTAACATTCTTTTTGAATATTGAATCACTCCACAACGTGAAAATAGTTCCATTTTATCAAACCAAGCACCGTTAACTTTCATATTATCAAACTTTTCAATTGGAGACTGTATAAATGCATCGCATGGTGCAGCATAAAAATTTTTAATCTTTGTATACACCGAATGAGCAAATATCGGAAATGATAGCAAATGATCTATGGCTCTTGCAAGCTGTTTAATATTCTCAGTTGTTCTCCAAGAATTTGTAAATGCTAATATTTTCAAGTGATAATTACAAGGCCATGACAAATCTTCTTTAAAATAATATTTCCCGTTTTTACTTAACGATACAACCTCGTCAAGACTATTATAATTCAGAACATTAAGGAAACTGTTTAATGAATAATCAATATCTTTTGAAATATCTATCTGATTCTCATAACCACTTCTTGCAATACCAGAACTACGCACAAGCCAAAGCCCCATACATGGATATTTATAATCATCATCTGATTTTCCACATCCATCATAAATTGGGTCAAGCCTATCCCTAGTCATATAAGCATTCATTGCACCACTGAAAACTGGATTGTCAAGCATAATTCCTTTTTCTGCCAGAAACCTTAATGCTGCTTCACAAACATCTAAATGCTTTGCTCCACGCATTCTGGAATGAAAACAAGTACCTAGCCATCCATCAGGTTGTCTGTTCTTAAAAATACTATTTATACTTTTTTCTTGCAAAATTTTTTCTTGCAGAGCTTGTTCCTCTTCTAAAGAAATTTTCATAATAACTTCTTTTTTTGTCCTATAATGAATACTTGAACTAGCATTTTCCAAAAGGAAATCATAAACCTTATTAATATCCATATTTCGTTTTCTCCATAATAAATAAACTTAAAGCCCTATAGTCTACTGTAACCTCTGTCTTACTATTTCATATGCAAGTACACCTGCTGCTACAGATGCATTCAAAGAATCAATATCTCCTTTCATTGGAATTGATGCAATAAAATCACACTTCTCACGAACAAGACGGCTTACGCCTTCTCCTTCATTACCTATTACAAGACCTATTGATCCTTTTAAATCGAGCTTATACATTAATTCTCCACCCATATCAGCGCATGCAAACCACAGACCTTCTTTTTTTAATTCTTCAATCGTTGCTACAATATTTGTAACCTTTGCAACTGGAGTATAATTAAGTGCACCTGCCGAAGTTCTTGCAACTGTAGCTGTAAGTCCTGCCGCTCTTCTTTTTGGAATAATAACACCATGTGCACCTGCCAAATTTGCTGTTCTTATTATTGCTCCAAGATTATGTGGGTCTTCTATATTATCTAATATAAAGATAAATGGTGGCTCACCTTTTTGTCTTGCATTTTCTAATATATCACTCACCTCAGCGTATTCATATGCTGCCGCATACGCAATAACGCCTTGATGCTTCTTTGTATCAGACATGTTGTCAAGTCTATCTTTTGATACATAATTTATTATAGTATCCTGTTCTTTTGCTTTTCTTACTATACTATTAACAGGTCCATCATGACATCCATCTAATACAAATAGCTTGTCTACCGTTTTTCCTGCTCGAAATGCTTCCATTACAGCATTTCTTCCTTCTATTGTAAATTCTTCGTACCTCATTTTGCCTCCATTGCCTCCAATCTATCCAATCCTACCTTTACTATCTCATGCATACGCAAAAGATTTCCCTGCATGTAAAGATATCCCATAAGTGCCTCAAAACCTGTTGCCATACGATAATCCGTCATACTTGCATTCTTTGCAGATGTAAACGACTTGGCATTTCTTCCTCTTTTGTATATCCTAAGCTCTTCTTCTGACAAGTCTTCCATCACTGCTTTTATAATGTTTGCTTGTGTTTCTGCTTTTACAAGATTACTGCTCTTTTTATGAAGTTTATTTACTTGTTCATTGCCTTCACCAGATACTACCAATGTTCTAATTATTATTTCATAAATTCCATCACCGATATAAGCCAGTGTAAGTGGTGAAAATGTATTAAGCTCCTGCTTTTCTATTCCAAAAAAGGACGTTGTATAATCATACAAATCTATGCTCTTTTCCATTTCACACCTTCTCTTGTATCTTCAAGAATTATACCCTGATCTAATAATTCCTGCCTTATTTCATCAGCAAGCGCAAAGTTTTTATCCTTCTTAGCTGCTTTTCTTTTTTCTATCATGTCAAGGATATATGCTTCATCTTCTGAGCCTTCCTCTGATACGTCACTATCTTCCTGCTCTACTGTAAGATCAAGTGATAACACTCTATCAAAATCGTTTATGATATATAACTTTGTAGCATCATTACAATCTTCCTTTAATAGGTCATATATTAATGTAATACCTGATGAAGTATTAATATCGTTTCCAACCACTTCAACAAATTTATTTCTATAATCTTCTGCTAATGCACTATTTACTTCACCCTCTTTTGATAATGAAGTGATTTTCTTTCTGAGCTTTTCATAGGCTTTTTTTGTATTATCCATTATCTCATAGCTAAACTCTAGTGGTTTACGATAATGTGACTGCAAACAGAACATTCTATAAACCAATGGACTATATCCCTTACTTTCAACAAGCGATACCGTAAGAAAGTCGCCCTTTGACTTACTCATCTTTCCTGCTTTGTCATTTAAATGATGAATATGGAACCAATAATTACACCACTTATGTCCTAAAAAGGCTTCACTTTGAGCTATTTCATTTGTATGATGCGGAAATATATTATCAATTCCACCACAATGTATGTCAAGTTCTTCACCTAAATGCTTCATACTAATAGATGAACATTCTATATGCCAGCCTGGATATCCAACTCCCCAAGGGCTATCCCATTTAAGTTCTTGATCGTCAAACTTTGATTTTGTAAACCATAAAACAAAATCTGTTTTATTCTTTTTATTTGTATCCACATCAACATCATCTCTCACACCTTCCATAAGAGCATCTTCGCTATGACTTGAAAGTACATAGTAATCCTCTAACTTAGATGTATCAAAATAAATATTTCCACCTGCTTCATACGCATAACCCTTTTCAATAAGTGATTTAATCATACTAATAAATTCATCAATACAATTTGTTGCAGGTTCTACAACATCTGGTGTTTTTATATTTAATTTTTTACAGTCGTTAAAAAAAGCTTCTTTGTAAAACTGTGCTATTTCCATAACAGTTTTTTTCTCTCTTTTTGCACCTGCGAGCATTTTATCCTCACCGGTATCAGCATCACTTGATAAATGTCCTACATCTGTAATATTCATTACTCTCTTTACATCGTAGCCTTCGTAACGTAGATATTTTTCCAGTACATCTTCCATTATATAACTTCTTAAGTTTCCAATATGTGCATAATGATATACCGTTGGTCCACAAGTATACATTTTAACCTTGCCCTCTTTTATCGGAACGAACTTTTCTTTTTTCTTTGTAAGCGTATTAAATATTTCCATTTTTCTTTTCTGCCTTTCTAAGATACTATCTCTTCTGATTTAGAAGATTTTCACCTGAGCAACCAGCTCTTTTATTTCTTGTTTTAACATTCTATTCTCTTCTCTTAACTGCTCTATGCAATTCATTACAGGGTCTGGTAAATGTACTTGGTCCATATCATTTCTTGGAATCCTTACATTATCCTGTTTTACTACTCTTCCCGGCACACCCACTACTGTAGAATTAGGAGGTACTTCCTCTAATACAACACTTCCCGCACCTATTTTTGAGTTTTCTCCCACTATAAATGAACCTATTACTTTTGCTCCAGCACTAATCATTACATTATCTTCAATGGTCGGATGTCTCTTTCCGATTTCTTTTCCTGTACCACCTAATGTAACACCTTGATACAAGGTAACATTGTCACCAATAATCGCAGTTTCTCCTATTACCACTCCATACCCATGGTCAATAAATAATCCTTTACCGATTACTGCTCCGGGATGTATTTCTATTCCTGTTTTTCTTGTAGCTCTCTGTGATACCCATCTTGCTCTTAAATAATGTCCTTTTTCATAAAGCTTATGTGCTTTTCTATACTTCCTTATTGCTTTATAACTTGGATATAAAAATACTTCCCAGTTTGACTTTATAGCTGGGTCTCTTTCTCGTATTACGGCTGCTTCTTCTTTAAAATCCTTCAACCATCCCATAAATATTATATCCTCCTATCAAAAATTCTCGCTCAGCAACGAGAATTGCAAGAATAATAGCTTCGGCTAAAGCCGAACTATAACAATTCTTGATTAACTACTGCCACTTGGCTCGCAAGCCTTCCTAATTATAAAAAAAACTTCGTCTCTAAAAATAAGAGACGAAGTTAAACTCCGCGGTTCCACTCTAATAAAGGCTTTAAATATATACCCTTCACTCAAAAGACTGAACGCGTCCAAACGTAACCCAGTACTTGCATATTTTCCCAGATTCAGCTCCCAGAGGCACTTCGTAATTGATTCACTTGGGACTATTTTCAGCCGGTGATAATCCCTCTCTGATAGTTTCACAAAAACTACTCTTTCTGTTCATTACCTTTAATTTTTACTTTTACAATAGTATCATATGCGTTTTTAGCTTGTTTGTCAACTACCAATCTGGTCCTTTGAAATATTTAATTGTTGCTGTGATATGTTTAATGCATGGTCACCTATACGTTCAAAATCAGTAAGCATTTCTGAATAAATAACGCAGCCCTCTTCTGAACATTCGCTCTTTCTCATACGCTCTAGCATATTATCACGATAATCCTGAGTCATATCATCAATTTTCTGTTCTAGTGCTGATATCTTTGTAAGCTGCTCCACCGGGTCAATTGTGTTATTAAGTAAAATATCCATTATCTCATCTGATACTTCTCTTATATTCAGAATTTCCTTCTCTTCCACCAAAGAAAATTTTATACTATTTTCACTAAGTCTTCTTGAGTAACCACATATATTCATAGCATGGTCACCTATTCTTTCAACATTTCCTGTTATCCTAAAGTATGAGTTGAAAATTCCTCCTGCATTAGCTTCATGGGTAATCACACTAGTTATATACTTTGAAATTTCTTTATTAAGATAATCTATATACTCTTCCGTTTCAACCACCTTTGGATAAATAGAGGCATCTCTGTTTAAAAATGCTGTATATGCATCATAAACATTCCTTTTAGCCATTTCCATCATTCTCTCAATTTCTCTTTGAGTTTGCTCTATACCAATGGCTGAAATACCAATTCTTCCTTCGTACACTTCCTTAATGTATTCCATATGCATAACTGAATCTTCTTGCTCATTATCCTTTTCCGGCATTAATTTCTCAGCAAAGGTTGCTAACATATTTCCAAATGGAATAAGTAAAAGTGTCGTTGCAATATTAAATAATGTATGCATATTGGCAATTTGCGCACTTGCATTACTTGGCGTAATACGTTCTATTAGTTCCGTTAACGGGAATAGAATACAAATTATTGTAAATATAATGGTTCCAATTATATTAAAAGATAAATGGATAATAGTCGTTCTTTTTGCATTTCTGCTTGTTCCAATAGATGCTAATACAGCAGTAATACAGGTTCCAATATTCTGTCCAAAAAGCACAAAAACTGCATTATCCAGTCCTATAACTCCACTCATTGCCAAAGCTTGTAAAATACCTACTGATGCTGATGATGATTGAATAACCGCCGTAAAACCTGCACCTACAAGTATTCCTAATATTGGATTTGAAAACTTGGTCATAAGACTTGTAAATGAATCATACGTTTGAAGTGGCTCCATTGCTTGACTCATTAAGCTCATACCTATAAACAAAATACCCAGTCCGCCTAAAATGCTACCATAATGGTGTACTTTCTGATTTTTAATAAATACTATCATAGCAACACCTGCAAACGCTATAATAGGTGCTATTGCTCCTATATCAAGTGCTATAAGCTGACCTGTAATGGTTGTACCTATATTTGCACCCATAATAATCCATACTGCCTGACGAAGTGTCATCATTCCCGAGTTAACAAATCCTACAACCATTACTGTTGTAGCTGATGATGATTGAATAACCGCTGTAATTACAGCACCCACTAGTACTCCTAACAAACGATTTGATGTTAACTTCTCCAAGATTTCTTT
>JAVBUL010000006.1:0-9949 GCA_031555415.1 Lachnospiraceae bacterium
TGAGTCTACAGATTGAAAAATTAGGGAAAAACATGGCGAAGCTTACAATAGAGGTTTCAGCAGAGGAATTTGAAAAAGCAGTTGAAAAAGCATATCAGACAAATAAAGGTAAAATGAGTGTACCTGGTTTTAGAAAAGGTAAAGTACCACGTCAAATGCTTGAAAAGATGTATGGAGCAGAACTTTTCTATGAAGACGCTGCAAATGAAATTATTCCAGAAGCTTATTCAAATGAAGCATCACAATGCGAACTAGATATTGTATCACAGCCTAGTATAGATGTAGTTCAGATGGGTAAAGGCAAAACATTTATATTTACTGCTGAAGTAGCTACAAAGCCAGAAGTTGAGCTTGGTAAATATAAAGATATCGAGGTTGAAAAACCAGTAGTAGAAGTTACAGAAGAAGATATAAATGAAGAACTTGATAAAGTAAGAAATCAGAACTCAAGAACAATACCAGTAGAAGGCAGAGAAGTGCAAGATGGTGATATCACAACTATCGACTTTGAAGGTTTCGTAGATGGCGTTGCATTTGAAGGTGGTAAGGGAGAAGATTATTCTCTTACAATTGGTTCACATTCATTTATAGATACATTTGAAGAACAGTTAATTGGTAAGAAGATTGGTGAAGAAGTAGAAGTAAATGTTACATTCCCAGAACAGTACCAAGCAGAAGAATTACAAGGAAAGCCAGCTTTATTCAAGGTAACAGTTAAAGAAATTAAGGCAGTTGAACTTCCTGAATTAGACGATGATTTTGCACAGGATGTATCAGAATTTGATACACTTGCAGAGTATAAGGATGACATAAAGAAGAAACTTACAGAAACAAAAGAAAAAGAAGTTAAAACAGAAATAGAAAACAAAGCAATTGAAGCTATTGTTGAAGATGCAAAGATGGAAATACCAGAAGCTATGATTGACCTTCAGGTTAGACAGATGGCAGAAGATTTTTCATCAAGAATTCAGTCACAAGGAATTTCAATTGACCAGTACTTCCAGTTTACAGGTCTTACAGCAGAAAAGATGCTTGAACAGATGAGACCACAGGCACTTAAGAGAATTCAGAGCAGACTTGTGTTAGAAGCAATTGCAAAAGCTGAAAACTTTGAAGTAACAGAAGAAGAAGTTGAAGCAGAAATCGAAAAGATGGCTTCAATGTATCAGATGGAAATTGAAAAGCTTAAAGGCTTAGTATCAGATTCAGAGAAGGAATCAATGAAGCAGGATATAGCAGTACAAAAGGCAGTAGATTTTGTTGTTGCAAATGTAAAATAGATTTCCACATAAAATATGTAAAGGAGATGGTGATTAATGAGTTTAGTACCTTATGTCATTGAACAAACAAGTAGAGGCGAAAGATCCTACGATATATATTCAAGACTTTTAAAAGAAAGAATCATTTTTCTTGCTGAAGAAGTAAATGATACATCTGCAAGTGTTGTAGTAGCTCAGCTACTATTCCTTGAGGCAGAAGATCCTGGCAAGGATATTCATTTGTATATAAATAGTCCTGGCGGCTCAGTAACAGCAGGAATGGCTATTTACGACACAATGAACTATATTAAAAGTGATGTATCAACTATATGTATTGGTATGGCAGCAAGTATGGGAGCGTTCTTGCTATCAAGCGGAGCAAAAGGAAAGAGATTTGCACTTCCTAATGCAGAGGTTATGATTCATCAGCCACTTGGTGGAGCAAAAGGTCAGGCAACTGAAATTCAGATAGCTTGCGAGCAGATTTTAAAGACTAAGAAAAAGTTAAATGAAATTCTTGCAGCAAATACAGGAAAGCCTTTTGAAGTCATACAAGCAGATACAGAGAGAGATAATTACATGACAGCTGAGGAAGCTTTGGAATATGGAATTATCGATAAGGTTATTTCAAAACATTAGTATAAATATTAAAAAGATAGAAGAGAGGTGAAGGTTCATTTATGGCTAATAAGGACAAGGATAATGAAAATAAGCAATTAAGATGTTCATTCTGCGGAAAGCCGGGCGATCAAGTTAGAAGAAAATTAATAGCTGGTCCAAATGGTGTATATATATGTGATGAGTGTATTGATATATGTTCTGAAATATTAGACGAAGAAATGGAAACTTACACTCACGATGAAAGTGAAGAAAGCATAAAATTACTTAAGCCAAAAGAAATTAAGGGATTTCTTGATGAATATGTAATTGGACAGGATGAAGCGAAGAAAGTCCTATCAGTTGCTGTTTATAATCATTACAAGAGAGTTTTAGCAGATAAGGATTTGGATGTTGAAATTCAAAAGTCAAATATTTTAATGCTTGGTCCAACTGGTTCAGGAAAGACATATTTGGCGCAAACTCTTGCAAAGCTTATAAATGTACCATTTGCCATTGCTGATGCTACAGCATTAACAGAAGCAGGATATGTAGGTGAAGATGTAGAAAACATTTTACTTAAGCTTATCCAAGCAGCAGATTATGATGTAGAAAGAGCGCAGTATGGAATTATATACATTGATGAAATCGATAAGATAACTAAGAAGTCAGAGAATGTTTCAATAACCAGAGATGTTTCAGGTGAAGGTGTTCAGCAAGCTCTTTTAAAGATACTTGAAGGTAGCGTTGCTTCAGTTCCACCACAAGGTGGCAGAAAGCATCCTCATCAAGAGCTGATTCAAATTGATACAACAAATATATTATTTATTTGCGGTGGTGCATTTGATGGACTCGATAAAATCATTGAAACTAGAATAGATAAAAAGTCTATCGGTTTTAACTCAGTAGTGGGCTCAGGAGATGAAGTACAAGAAAACGAGTTATTACATCAGGTAATGCCACAAGATTTAGTGAAATTTGGACTGATTCCAGAGTTTATAGGTCGTGTGCCTGCAACAGTAACACTTGATTTATTAACAGAAAAAGAACTTGTAAGAATTCTTGTTGAACCTAAGAATGCAATTATTAAACAGTATCAGAAGTTATTTGAAATAGATGACGTAAAACTTGAAGTTACAGATGAAGCATTGAAAGCCATTGCTTCAAAAGCGGTTGAACGTAAGACTGGAGCAAGAGGATTGCGTGCTATTATGGAACAATCTATGATGGATATAATGTATGAAGTACCATCAGATGATAATGTGGTTAAATGTATAGTTAATGAAGAAGTTATTAATAATGGAGCAAAGCCGGAGCTTACTTATAAAAAGTCAAAGCTTAAAGAGGCATCGGGCCAATAGTGCTTAGGGAGATATTGAAAAATGTCTCCCTAAGGTGTTATAATAGGATAGATATAAAAGGTTTACTTGGAGGAGAAAATGCAAGCAATAATGACAAACGTCCCTGTAATTACGTTACGAGGACTTACAATATTACCAGAGCAAATGGTTCGTTTTGACGTGACTAGGAGAAAATCTATAGCAGCACTAGAAAAAGCTATGCTTAGTACACAAGAGGTATTTCTAATTGCACAAAAAGATGCAGCGGAAGAACCAACAGAAAACGATTTATATAGAATAGGTACACTAGTTGAAGTAAAGCAGTTAATAAAATTGCCGGGTGGAACAATAAGAGTTATAGCGGAAAATGGAATAAAGGCAAGGCTATTGGAGTTTGACCAAACAGAGTCTTATTATATAGCTTCTATTGAAAAAGTAGAAATAATAGACGAAGATTTAGAAAAAGAACCTAGAGAAGCTATGCGTAGAATAATAAAGGAACTAATTGGTCGCTATGCATTTGAAAATAGTAAAATAGATAAAGAAGTAATAAAAGGTCTTAGAGATAACATGGACTTACATACTCTTTTGCAACAAACAATATCATTTATACCATTTAATCAAAGACAGAAACAGGAATTTCTTGAATGTGAAGACATAATTTCAGAATATGAAATACTTGCAAAATATTTAAGTGAAGAAATAGATATTTTGCAGATTAAAAAAGAGTATACAGAGAAGGTAAAAGAAAAAGTAGAGAAGAATCAAAAAGAGTATATTCTAAGAGAGCAAATGAAAATAATTCGTGAAGAATTAGGCGAAGATGATTCTGTAAGTGATGCAGAAAACTTTTTGAAAGAGCTAAAGAAGCTTAAAGCAGACAAGCAAATAAAGGAAAAGATAGGAAAAGAAATAAAACGCTTTAAAATATTATCTTCAGGTTCATCAGAAAGTAATGTAGTAAGAGGTTACATAGAAACCTTATTGGAGATGCCATGGGACAAATGCTCAAAAGATAATGTAAACATAAAAAATGCTGAAGATATACTAAACAGAGATCATTATGGACTAGAAAAGGCTAAAGAAAGAATTCTTGAATTCTTAGCAGTGAGAACCATGATTGGTTCCAAAGGGAAAAGTCCGATTATATGTCTAGTAGGTCCGCCGGGAACAGGAAAGACTTCTATCGCAAAATCAGTCGCAGAGGCTCTAAACAAGGAGTATATAAGAATATGTCTTGGAGGAGTTAGGGACGAAGCTGAAATAAGAGGCCACAGAAAAACATATATAGGAGCTATGCCGGGAAGAATAGCTACAGGCTTAAAGCAAGCAGGTGTTAAGAATCCACTAATGTTATTAGATGAGATAGATAAACTTGGAAATGATTATAAAGGAGATCCATCAAGTGCACTTTTAGAGGTTCTTGATGCAGAACAAAACAGTAAGTTTAGGGATAATTATATTGAACTTCCTATTGATTTATCACAGGTGTTATTTATAGCTACAGCAAACGATATTAATACAATTCCAAGACCTCTTCTTGATAGGATGGAAGTTATTGAGGTATCAAGCTATACACTTAACGAAAAAGAGCATATAGCAACAGAGCATCTTATCGATAAGCAAAGAAAAGCAAACGGACTTTCAAAGTCACAGCTATCAATAAATAAGAAGGCTATTACGATGCTAATAAATGGATATACAAAAGAAGCAGGTGTTAGAAATCTCGAAAGAACTATAGGAAAGCTATGCAGAAAGGCTGCTAAGGAAATATTAGATACTGATAAGAAAAATGTAAAGGTGAATATTTCTAATATAGAGAATTATCTTGGAAAGCCAAAATACACCACCGATATGGTAAATAAGAAAGACGAAGTAGGTATTGTAAGAGGCCTTGCATGGACAAGTGTTGGAGGGGATACACTACAGGTGGAAGTGAATACCATGAGTGGAAAAGGTGAATTGGTACTAACAGGAAAACTTGGGGATGTTATGAAAGAGTCGGCAAGAGCAGGAATAACATATATTCGTTCAATTGCGGATAAATATAATATCGAAGCAGACTATTTTGAGGAGCATGATATTCATATACATATTCCGGAAGGAGCAGTTCCAAAGGACGGTCCTTCAGCAGGTATTACAATGGCGACGGCTATGCTTTCAGCAGTAACAGGTATAAAGGTAAAAGCATCGATAGCTATGACAGGTGAAATAACACTTAGAGGAAGGGTTCTTCCTATAGGAGGTCTTAAAGAAAAAATTCTTGCGGCAAAAATGGCAGGAGTAAAGACGGTACTTGTACCGGAGCAAAATATAAAAGATGTTGATGAAATATCAGATGAAATAAAGAAGGGTTTAGAAATAATATTTGTAAGTGAAATGGAAAAGGTTATAGAGAATGCCTTTGTAAGCGCATAAGAGGAGGGAAACAATGGTAATAAAAAGCTTAGAGCTTGAAACTGTATGTGGTATAACGAGTACTATTCCGGAAAATGATAAACCAGAGATAGCATTTGCCGGAAAATCAAATGTAGGAAAGTCATCTCTGATAAATGCTCTTTTGAATAGAAAATCCTTTGCAAGAACATCAGCCCAACCGGGAAAGACACAAACCATAAATTTTTATAATATAAATGACTTTATGTATTGTGTGGATTTACCGGGATATGGATTCGCAAAGGTATCTAAAGACGTTCAAGCCAAATGGGGCAAAATGATAGAGAATTATCTTAACAAATCCAATATGTTAAAGGCTGTATTCTTGCTTATAGATATTCGTCACGAGCCTTCCATAAATGATAGAAATATGTATGACTGGATAGTACATAATGGGTACAATCCTATTATAATAGCAACAAAGCTTGATAAGATAAACAGAAGTCAAGTTCAAAAACATGTGAAGATGATAAAAGAAGGGCTTAATGTAGAAAAAGGCACAATAGTAATACCGTTCTCATCATTGTCAAAACAAGGTAGAGAAGAAATATGGGAAGTAATTGATGGCTTGGTTGGATACGAAGCGAATAAATAATAACAAAAAAGGGCTTTCTAAGCCCTTTTTTAATATAAACTATTTTTTAATGATATCACAAAACTCCGCATTGTTTTTGGTCTTTGCAAATAGGTCTAAAATTCTTTCTACAGAATCATCGTTTCTTGTATTATTAGTTTGCTTTTTAATAACATCTAAAGCAGCTAATTCATCCTTTGATAGAAGTAAATCATCACGTCTTGTACCAGATTTAAGAATATCAATAGCAGGGAATACTCTTTTTTCAGATAGTTTTCTGTTAAGAACTAATTCCATGTTACCAGTTCCTTTGAATTCCTCAAATACTACATCATCCATTTTACTTCCTGTTTCAATAAGAGCTGTAGCAAGGATTGTAAGGCTTCCTTGTTCGCGCATATTTCTGGCAGCACCAAAGAACTTCTTTGGCATATGTAATGCTGCTGGGTCTAAACCACCAGATAAGGTACGTCCACTTGGTGGAACAATAAGGTTATATGCTCTTGCAAGACGAGTAATACTATCTAAAAGAATAACAACATCTTCACCATGTTCAACAAGACGTTTTGCACGTTCAATAACCATCTCAGAAACTCTCTTATGGTGTTCAGGAAGTTCATCAAATGTTGAGTAAATTACTTCTACGTTATCACTTTCAATAGATTCCTTGATATCAGTAACTTCTTCCGGTCTTTCATCAATAAGAAGAATAATCATGTGTATTTCAGGATTGTTCGTAGAAATTGAATGAGCAATTTCTTTTAATAAGGTTGTTTTACCTGCCTTAGGTGGAGAAACAATCATACCTCTTTGACCTTTTCCAATAGGAGAAACAATATCAAGGATACGCATTGCAGTATTTTCACGACTTGTTTCCATCTTGAGCTTTTCATTAGGGAATATAGGTGTTAATTCTTCGAAATTCTTTCTGGCAATAACTTCTGAAATAGTGTAGCCATTTACTTGGTTTATAAATAACAAAGCAGCGAATTTCTCGTTTTGTGTACGAACTCTTACTTTTCCTAATATAATATCACCGGTTTTAAGGTTGAACTTTCTAATCTGCATAGGAGATACATATATATCGTTATCACCTGGTAGGTAGTTTTCGCAACGAATAAAACCAAATCCATCAGTCATAACCTCAAGGATGCCATGAGCTACAATACCACTGTCTAAAGTTTCATTCGGAGTGGTGTCAAAGCCGTGGTCATCATTGTTATGATGAAATGTGCGTTCATGTCTAGGAGCTTTATCAGTAGGTTTATCATAAGTTTTTTTTGTATAAGTGCGTTCGGTAAAACGTGTATCAGGAACAGACTCTGTTTCGTTTTGTACAAAGCTAGTGCTAGGGGATTCTACTGCTTTTTCTGTAGTTTCTTTTGTATCGTCAACATTATCGTTGGCATCAGCATTATCATCAGCATTACCTGTAGCCTCTAAAATTCTATCAATAAGTGCTGACTTTCTCATAGTAGTCACACTTTTAATACCATTTATTTTTGCTATCTCGCGTAATTCGGTCATAGGTAATGATTCTAATTTCTCTCTCATAAAAAATCTTCCTTTCAAATATGGGTATGGTGTATCGAAACGATACACTAGACTTAAGAAATACATAATTATAATGAATTATATTTGTAGTATACAATACAATTTTGAAAAAAGATAGTGCAAAATTAAAAAAAAATGTGGTACACTATAACTACAAATCAAAGATTATATAGTGAGGTATAGAATGACTAACAATGAAAAGGCACTTATGTTACATGAAGAATGGAATGGGAAGATTTCGACAGAGTCTAAATGTGAAATTAAGACGAGGCAGGATTTAGCACTTGCGTATACTCCGGGTGTTGCGGAACCATGTAGGGTTATTGCAAAGGATAAAGAAAGCGCATATAAATATACTATTAAAGCAAATACAGTAGCGGTTGTATCAGATGGTTCAGCAGTTTTAGGACTTGGAAATATAGGAGCATTGGCAGCTATGCCGGTTATGGAAGGTAAATCAGTATTATTTAAAGAGTTTGGTGGAGTGAATGCATTTCCTATATGCTTGGATACACAGGATGCTGAGGAAATAATAAAGACTGTTGTTAATATTGCACCGGCCTTTGGTGGAATCAATCTTGAGGATATTTCTGCGCCAAGATGCTTTGAAATAGAAGAAAGACTAAAGAAATTATTGAATATCCCAGTATTCCATGATGACCAACATGGTACTGCGATAGTAGTTCTTGCAGGTATTATAAATTCACTTAAAATAACAGGAAAAAAGAAGGAAGATTGTAAAATAGTATTAAACGGAGCCGGTTCGGCAGGAATAGCTATTTCAAAGTTACTTCTTACATATGGATTTAAGCACCTTACTCTTTGTGATAAAGCAGGTATTATTTCAAAAGACTCAGAAGGTCTAAATTGGATGCAAAAGTCAATGACAGAGGTTACTAATTTAGAAAATAAACAGGGAAGCCTCGCTGATGCATTAGTTGGAGCAGATATATTTGTAGGTGTTTCAGCACCAAATATTTTGACACCAGATATGGTTAAGACTATGAACAATGATTCTATTATATTTGCAATGGCAAATCCTGAACCAGAGATTATGCCAGATGTAGCAAAAGCAGCAGGTGCAAGGATTGTTGGAACAGGACGTTCGGATTTCCCTAATCAGGTAAATAATGTTATTGCTTTCCCAGGAATCTTTAAAGGAGCGTTGGAAGGAAGAGCAACACAAATTACAGAGGATATGAAGCTGGCAGCAGCAAACGCTATCGCAAATCTGGTAGATGATGATAAATTATCAGAGGAATTTATATTGCCTGAACCATTTGATCCTAGAGTAGCGGAAGAAGTGAGTAAGGCTGTAAAGAATAATATATGTATATAAATAGTTTGAGCGATTATCTTAAAAAAAGATTTGGTCATAAGGTGTACAAGGTTTCGCTAGATGCAGGAATGACTTGTCCTAATCGAGATGGAACAATAAGCAATGGAGGCTGCATTTTTTGCAGTGAAGGCGGTTCGGGCGATTTTGCATCAAATAATATGCTTAGTATTACAAATCAAATTGATGAAGGAATTAATTTGGTAAAAAGCAAAATAAAAAAAGGAAGCTTTATAGCTTATTTTCAGGCTTTTAGTAATACTTACGCATCCGTTTCATATCTGGAAAAGATATTTACAGAAGCTATAAATCATGAAAAGGTAGAAATTTTATCTATAGCCACAAGACCGGACTGCATTGATGAGGAAAAGGCGAGGTTACTTGGAAGATTGAATCAAATAAAACCGGTGTGGGTAGAATTAGGGTTACAGACAAGTAACGAGGTTACTGCTAGGTTTATAAACAGAGGATATGAAAATGTGGTATTTGAAAAAGCTGTTAAAATTTTAAGGCAGTATGGAGTGGAAGTTATTGTTCATATTATTATTGGTTTGCCAGGTGAAGATAAAGATGATATGATAAATACAATAAAGTATCTAAATAGTATGAATATACAAGGGATTAAAATACAGCTATTGCATGTGCTAAAGAATACAGTACTTGCAGATTACTATTTAAAAACCCCCTTTAAAATATATTCTCTTGAGGAATATACAGAAACTTTGGTTGAATTAATCAGTGTTATAAGGGGAGATATTGTAATTCACAGAATAACAGGTGATGGACCAAAAAAATTGCTTATTGAACCAAAGTGGTCAGCAAATAAAAAAGTAGTACTAAATTATATGAATAA
>JAVBUL010000050.1:0-3554 GCA_031555415.1 Lachnospiraceae bacterium
ATATGTTAAAACTAATGATTTTGCCTCTTTTACTTATGAAGAAAAGGAAGATATAATAGCATTTCTTGCATTTTTGGAGGCTGGAGAAGAAACACACAGGGAAAGTGCAACACAACCTCTTATAGATAAATATGTAGAAAAAAATGGTATAAAGATGTAATCTCAAAAAATTGCTTGAAAATGGAAATCTTTATGATGGAACAGCGTTATAGTTGCCTAAATGTGTTAGATAGTTCGTCAACAGACTTGAAACGCTTGTTTTTCTCAGCGGACAAACCTTTATTCACAAATTCCAAATATGCTGAATCTGAGATTCTTTCAGTATTTGTTTTCCCAGTTAGTATAAAATACAATAGCCTTGTTAAAGCATACGTTTCATGAATTATTTCGTAACTGTCAAATCCTTCAAGTTGTAATGCTGGGTCATTAAAATATCCTTTAAATTCGGTATTGAGTGATGTCAATTTACTGTCAGGAATTTTAACAAGACCAAAATCAGCTACTTTCACAACTTTTATATCATCATAGTCTTTCAACAAAACATTTTTGGGGCTAATATCTCGATGCAATAAATTTTTGGAATGAATATATTGAAATGCTTTCAGCACCTGATTCCCTATATTTTTCCGTTGTGCATTATTTAAATTATTATTATTCATTATGATATAGTCATGTAATGTGCAATCCATAAGCTCCATAACATATTCATTTTTTGCCTCATTAAATCTATACGCTTCAACAATATAAGGTGAGTTTGCTTCATGCATTTGTTCAAACTCTCGTTTGAACCTTTCAATTTCTTTTTTCTTTAAGTCTTTTTTCGCTCTTTTTAATGCAAACCACTTCCCATAGAAATCATCTTTAAACTTGTAAACATTTGCATATGAGCCTTCACCGACAGGCTTTAACTCATATGACTTTTTCGCATGACAGTCTATATCGATTGTACTTTTTCCATTAAAAATTGGAATTGTATAATATAAAGTTATCTTATCCATATTAGGCGGGATTTCACTTCCACCACTTGTGCGTAGAAATTCTTGAGAATCTTCAATTACTTTTGCATAATATGGATCTATTGATATAGCATATGAACTGCCCTGTAATGCTCGTTGTAACCCTGTTGATACTTCAATTGCATGATATAATTCTCTGCTAGGCTCAGCCCAAAAATGTGCACTATTATCACCAGTGGGTAACCTTTCATTCATTATTCGATAGTTTGTTACTAATAAATAGTGTATTGTCGCCAATATTTCTTTCAGTCTACTATGTTTAATAAAATTATATAAATCCTGATACTCAATATTTATTTTAGTTGCCATTTCTCTATATTGTGATTCTATATAATTTTCTATGTTCATAAAAATTACTCCTGTTGTGCTTTTAATTAAGTAACGGGTATTCACAGCTACATCTTACGTTATTATGTGATTCTCTTATTCAAATCACTCTAATATATATTTTCATAAACTTGTACAGTAAAAGGCATATTCTGGTTAACATTCAAAATCTCAATCTCCACATCTTTAGGATTATCGTTTATAGTAATTAAAGCTTCAAAATAAACAATCTCATCTACATTAAGTGTGAGCTTACGATCATTAATCACAAACCATTTTTTGTCTTCAGGATCATAATATGAATTATCATGATCAAACACACTTAAATCTAGTGTCATTTCAGTACGCACTAATCCCGAAGCCAAAACACTTCCATCCATGACTGAAAGAACGTCAATATCGTATATATCTCTTGGCATTATTTCTTTGATGCTATCAACTTCCCCTTCTTCGTCTGACAGATAAAAATCTGAATCTTCAATTGCTCTAATGAGCAGGTCATTTACCCGCTCTCTATTTTCAAATATACATTCTTCTGCAATAAACAGGTTTTCATTAATATATCCAAGTGCATCGTTTAATGATTCTTTATATGTTATTTTAGGATTTGTTTTTAAAATTTTACGCCAATCATTGTCTCTGCTCACTACAATCATTTCAATATCATTCTCTTTGAGATATTCTAAAATTGAATAAATTGCATAAGCATCGGGAAATTCTGATTTTTTATTCTGCTTGTTTGCAAATGGTGCTTGCTCATGAAAATATCGCCTGAACATATCATTCGTATCAACAGCATTAATGTTTATCATTTTATATTTTATATCTTTTAAATATGTTTCGAACTCTTTAATATATACTTCCTCTGTATCAACTTTAGACAACCTCTTTTTAATTTCTGCATCTTCTAAGTTTAGAAATCTGAAAAATGAAGACTTCGGGCTACTCGTCAGCGCATCCTTTAATACTTTTCTTTGGATACTCGCTTCTTTTTTTAAGTCACTTACCACTTCATTAATGATAATGTGATTTATATAAAATATAGCTTTTCCCTCTTGGCAAATGTCCTTCAATATTTTCAATGCACTATTGGAGTTTTCGCCAGTAAAATCATATTTTAATGCATAAAATTCTGATGTATCTAAAAAAATATGAAAACAATCACTATACATAAAAATTAACTCCTCAACAACTCTTCTGGATTTATCTCAAAGGCTTTTGCAATTTTTTCAATATTATCAATAGAAACATTTCTACGTTCTCTTTCAATATCTGATATATAAGTTCTATGCAAGCCACATCTAAAAGCCAGTTCCTCTTGCGATATTTTTTGTTCTTCTCGTATTCTTTTGATGTTGTTAGCAAATACTTTTCTTAGCATGCATCATTACCCTCAAATAGTTGACTGTTTCTTGAAGTTAATGATATAATCGTGCATACTATGAGTCTACAGACTATAAGTTACATTATTTTGCTTTTTTAAGCAAGATATCTTCATCAGCCTACGTCATAAGGTATAGTCGCTATAGTCATGGAAAGGGAGATTCTTATGGAGAAAACACGCAAAACACCACTAAATATCGGAGCATTATTTTTATCATTCATTTTAGTTGCTACAGCAATACAAATGATTACTGGACTAGATTATGTTGATGCCAGTGTAAAAAACAAAAAGGTCAAGGTTACTTTCAATGCCAATAAAGGAAGAGTCTCAAAAAAGAAAAAAACTGTAAAATATCTCAAAAAATATGGCACTCTTCCGACACCAACTAGAAATGGATATAAATTTGCCGGATGGTACACGAAGAAAAAAGGCGGTAAAAAAATAACAGCAAAATCAAAGGTGAAATCAAGTAAAAAACATAAGCTTTATGCTCATTGGAAAAAGAGAGTGACTGTAACATTTAAAGATTCTCTTTATGGAAATGTAATCAAGAAGAAAAAAATAACTTACGGATCAAAATATGGAACCTTACCCACCATATCAACTTATAGCGGGAAAAAAATCAGCTTTTGGCTTGCATATAAAAAAGGTTATATGGGATTCGAAGTAACTCCAAAATTAAAATTACAAACCAAAATGAGTCATATCGTCTATCCTGTATATTCATACACCAAAGGGTTACACGCTCAAGAGGCACAAAAAATATTTGAATTAGTAAATATTGAAAGAGCCAAAGTTGGAGTCAAACCTTTAAAATGGAGTACTCG
>JAVBUL010000170.1:0-3102 GCA_031555415.1 Lachnospiraceae bacterium
TATTCAAATAAAATAAAAATATACTTGAAATCGGAAGTTTGAAATAAATAATTGTATGGTATATTGATATAGAGGTAAAACAATGATTATAAAAAAAATATATATCAAGAACTTTAGATCAATTCAAGAAATTGAAATAATACCTAGTATTTTGAATTCTTTTGTTGGATTGAATGATGTTGGTAAATCAAACTTGCTGAAAGCCTTAAATCTTTTTTTTAATAATGAAACTGATTATGACAAATCATTTGAGTTCGATAATGATTTCTCAAAATGGGCAAAGGTTGCCGCTAAAAAAGCACGGGAGATCGTAATTCGCCTAAACATCGAAATGCCAGAAAGTTTTAAAGAAACTCAAAACATTATATGGGAAAAAAGATGGCGCCAAGATGGATTGCATTCAGAGAAGATTATAAAAAAAGATGGAAAGAACTTGCCTCCATATTCAAAGGTACAAACAAAATTGAATCGTACGAAATATTATTATGTTCCTGCAATAAAAAGTTCCAATTATTTCAAGTATTTAACTGGACATTTATATAGTAGTCTTTATACAAATGATAGTATAGACTTAAAAAGTGCTTCAGATAAATATTCAAATGTTCTGCAACATTCAACAAAAGAAATGAATGAAAATATAAGAAAGATGACTGGATTGGATAGCATTCTGACAATGCCAAAAGATCAAACAGAAATATTTAAAGCATTAATTTTTGAAACTGATTCTTCAGGTGAAAGGATACCTTTGGACTCTAGAGGAGATGGTGTCAAAGCTAGACATATACCTTCAATATTAAAATTCATAACTGAACTTGAAAATAATAGATATGGAGTTTCCGTGCAACCATCATTTATATGGGGATACGAGGAGCCTGAAAACGGTGTTGAAATGAGCAAATGTTTTGAAATGTATGATGAATTAAAATCGTACTCAAATGGTATTCAAATGTTTATCACAACTCACTCACCGGCATTTTATAGAGAAAACGGCAATGATATGAAATGCTTTTTTGTTACAAAAAATGAGGAAGCTCAAATTACTGAATTTTCTGATGAGGCTAGGTCATATATTGATGAAAAACTGGGATTACTAGTTGCAGTAGCACCATATATTAAGAAGACTAATGAAGAAAGAGATAGTATGCGAAAAGAGTTGCATAACTATAAAAATGAATTGGAAAAAACCTTATTAGATAAACCAACAATATTTGTTGAAGGAAAGGAAGATAAAAAATATCTTCAACGTGCGATAGAAATATTTTCTGAAGAGCTTAAGTACATGCTAGATAATAATAATTTACAAATTTATGTTGATTTAAATAACCCGGGTTGTTCAGGAGTTCATAAAAATGTATTAGGTTGGTGCCACTTAAAATATATGAGTAATTCAATTGCATTATTTGATGCCGACAAAGCTGGGCTTGAAGCGAGGCGTAAATTGGTTGAGGAAATTGAAAAATACAAATTCAACTTAAAAACCACTTCTGTCCCGAAATCGTTAGCATTACCTAAAAATGATTTAGCTATAACACTCAATCAAAATCATATTAATTATTATTATGAGATTGAGCATTATTTGCCAATATATTATTGGGAAGAAAATAAGAATTTTGTTTATGAAGAAGAATCATATAACTGTTGGTTTGCAAAAAATTGCCCTGCTGACATATCTCAAATTGATTTTATAAAAAAAGTACTTGATGATGAATCAATGATGGATTTTTTATGTATGAGAATCAAGAGTGATAAAAAAGAAATATTTTGTAATCAGTCAATAGAAAAAAGCAAAAAAGATGAGAGCCTATTTGGAAACTTTGAAAAATTGATACGACTCATTGAAAAGAGTTTGCTAAACAACTAATGACTAGATGAGTATTCTAAAAAATTTCTAACAAGTCTTCCTTATATTTTACAATTACGTGACTGCTCACTGTTCGCGCCACTTTCGGTGTTCGTTTTTGATGCATTATGAATTTAATGATAGAATATAAGAAAAATATGGGGAAAGACTGTGATTATTAATATACAAGATGATATTTTGAAACTGGATAATATGAGATTGTTGGATAGGCTTCTTGAAGATAAGACCACAAAAGGTAATATCATGTGGGCAACCGATGCTTATGATTATTTAGGCGAGGAGTACGAGCGTAATAAAGAGATGACTACTAATGTTGTGACCGGATATAATACTGACGTAATCAAAACAAGAGCACGCAAAGAGATGGAGCACCGCAATAATCGTACCAAGACTCATGCGGAAGTTTTTACTCCGCTTTGGGTATGCAAAATGATGAACGATAATATTGATGACCCTTATGATAAAAAAAAGGGTTGGCAGGAATATGTTGATACGAAACACCTTGAAATCACATGTGGCGAGGCTCCTTTTTTAATCAGCAGATACGATGTAGAAACAGGCGAAGCTTTACTTACAGAAGAGCGTATCGGCATTCTCGATAGAAAACTTAGAGCTGTAAACGAAAATGTAAAAGATGAAGATGAATGGATAAATTGGTCTCTCAGAGCTTATCAAAGTACTTATGGATATGAATTCCAAGGTGACAACGTATTGATTGCTAGGGTAAATCTTTTGATGAGCTTTGAAGAGTACATGAAAGAAAGATGGAAGCGAAAGCCTACCATCAAGGAATATGATAAGATTGCAAACACAGTTGCTTGGAATGTGTGGCAAATGGATGGTCTTACAGGCACAATTCCATACTATGAAGCTGAATCAGAGTTCGAACAGTTGTCAATCTTTAAGCTGATGATGCTTCCTGAAGAAGAGGGGAGTATAGAAAAAGAGGCCGACAAAACCAAGCCACTTTGTAAAATATACAATTGGAGAAGAGGATATAGTATTACTTTTTCTAAAATGAGAGAGGAAGGCAGGAAGATGAAGTTTGATTACATAATTGGGAATCCACCCTATCAGGAAGAACAAGTTTCCAATGATATAGTTGGATCGCAAAAGAATTTTTCACCATCAATTTATCATTATTTTATGGATGAAACTTATAAAATAGCAGAAAAAGTGGAATTAATTCACCCAGCAAGATTTTTGTTTAATGCGGGAAACACACCAAAGGCATGGAACAA
>JAVBUL010000029.1:0-4276 GCA_031555415.1 Lachnospiraceae bacterium
GGAGCAAATACAACACCGCCGCCTGTCCACTGTGGTGAACGTGTTGAGCCCTGTCTTGCATGTCCTGTTCCTTTTTGCTTCCAAGGTTTTCTTCCACCGCCACGAACTTCTGCACGTGTCTTTGCGCTTTGTGTTCCTTGACGATTATTTGCAAGCTGACTTAAAACTGCCATGTGTACTAAATGTTCATTTACTTCAACACCGAATACAGCATCATTAAGCTCTATATCTCCAACTTGCTTGCCTTCCATATTGTAAACAGATATTTTTGACATCTGTGTGTTCCTCCTTCCTTACTAATACCTATTTGCTAGACTTTACAGTTTCCTTAATTGTAACCATAGCTTTCTTTGGTCCTGGAACTGCGCCTTTTACTAGGATTAAGTTGTTTTCTACATCTACTTTTACTACTTCAAGGTTTTGTATTGTAATCTTTTTAGCACCCATATGACCTGGCATACCTTTGCCTTTGAATACTCTACTTGGGCTTGAACAAGCACCATTTGAACCCTGATGTCTGTGGAATTTAGAACCATGAGCCATAGGTCCTCTTGACTGACCAAATCTCTTAATTGCGCCCTGGAATCCTTTTCCCTTTGATGTTGCAGTTGCATCAACTTTGTCTCCTGCAGCAAAGATATCAGCTTTGATTTCGTCTTTTACTGAATATTCTTCAGCATTTTCTAATCTGAATTCTCTTACATATCTCTTGTAAGAAACTCCTGCTTTATCAAAATGTCCTTTAACTGCTTTGTTTACTAACTTCTCTCTCTTATCAGCGAAACCTACCTGTACTGCGCTATATCCGTCGTTTGCTACTGTCTTTACCTGAGTAACGAAACATGGACCTGCTTGAAGTACTGTAACTGGTGTTAATACACCATCTTCGTTGAAGATTTGAGTCATACCAATTTTTGTTGTTAAAATCGCTTTCTTCATTGTCTTCCTCCTGTTTAATCTACAGCGGTTTTCACCCATCTTGGTGAAAACATCCTAGAACAGTTAAATATACTTAATCTATATATCTAAACCCTTCAGGATTTCTTGCTCATTTTGACTAAATTATTTTGTTTTCATTTTGATGTCGATATATACACCAGCTGGCATTTCTAATCTAGATAATGCATCAACAGTTTTCTGTGATGGTGTGATAATATCGATAAGTCTCTTATGAGTTCTTTGTTCGAACTGCTCTCTTGAATCTTTGTACTTGTGTACGGCTCTAAGAATAGTTACTACTTCCTTCTTTGTTGGAAGAGGTACTGGGCCGCTAACTGTAGCACCTGTCTTCTTAACAGTTTCGATGATTTTTCCTGCTGACTGATCAATTAATTGATGATCGTAAGCTTTCAATGTAATTCTCATTACTTGACTTGCCATAAAAAAAGTCGCCTCCTTTTCGCACTTTTTAACCTAAGTACGACAAGCGGTGACTGTACACTCATCCGTGCGTGTCGCGAAATAAAATCGCAATTGCACGTCGTTTCCACACGTATGTGGACGATTCTGTAGTTGAATGGGTTATTCCAACTTTGTACAGTGACTTGTCGCCAGTTTCCTAACTTGACATTCGCTCCACGGAAAACCTGTATTTATATACAGCAACCTCTCGCTTCTACGCTATCAATGTCACAGCAAATGATAGTTTACACCATATTTTTGAATAATGCAAGCTTTTTTTAAATTTTTTTCGGTAATTTTTTATTCCCATTACATATAGAAAAAACACATAAAATGTTTTAATATAATCCACTAGACAGAAACACCATTAATATAGTAGAATTATTTTATAAAACCAATAAGGAGGATTTTAAAATATGTTTTGTCAAAACTGTGGAAACGCGCTAGTTGATGGCGCAAAATTCTGTGCTAAATGTGGCACTCAAATCGCTGCAAACAATCAATTTAACGCAGCACCTACAACAGATAACTCTCCTGTTATCCAATCTACTCAGAATGAATATATTCAATCTGAATATGCTCCTCAAGGAAATGTTCAGGTTCAAGCACCTATGCAAGAACAAATAAATATCATTCCTCAGGAACCAGTTGCTCCTGTAATACCTGTTGCTCCTGTAACTCCAGTTGAACCTGTTACTCCTGTATATACTACACCAGAGATGGCACCTGTTGCAAGTACATCTCCTGTTCCAAGTGAAGAAAATATGAATCAAATGTATTCACAAGCTTCGGTTCAGAATTACGAAAACCAGCAAACAAACGTTAATAACCAGCAGTTTTATGCTACAAATCAGCAAATGAATGTTAACAATCAACAAAATTTTGCCCAAAATCAACAGTACTATGCAGAAAACGTTCAAGGAATGCAACCTAACCAAATGAATATGCAGGCAAATGCTCCTCAAAACTGGGGACCAATGATGACTCCGAAGAAGTCAAAGGCACCACGCATCATTTTAATAACTGTAATTTCACTTCTTTTAGTTGCCGGCATAGCAGTTGCTTGTATCTTTATCTTCGGCGGTGGTAAAGGTGCTAGTACATATAATGACGCTGTTACAAATATGGTAGACGCGCTTGCTGCTGATAGTAGTGATGATATACTCGACAACATGTTCCCGCCATTATCAGATTTAATGAATAGTTTAAAATCAAGCGATAAAAAATCTCTTTTAAAGGAATTTATTCCTACTGACGAAAAATTTAGTTACTCAAAGCTAGAAATAGAATTCGATGACGCATATAGCAAATCCGAACTTCAATCAGAAAAAAGTTCAGCACAATATGGTTTATCAGCGATTAACAGCTTATATTCTTCATCAGATAAAATCTCTCTTGATGATTATGATATTACCGAATTCCGTGATTTTGATGGAACACTTACTATAGACGGCGAAAAGTGTTACATTGATGGAATTGTTGTAAAATGTGATGGAAAATGGTATATATACGAAATTGATATCTACTAAGAATTGAAATTGGTTTAATTATCACCCTCAAAATCAGGCACCTATAGTTGCAAATGATACAACGGCAAGTTGTATATTTATATGATGCAACTAAGCAAATCTTATTAAGGAAGTACTTTATGTGGATCGCAAATAATTGGAAAGATTATGAAGTAATTGACTGTTCTCAAGGTGAAAAACTTGAAAGATGGGGCGAATATATTTTAGTTCGCCCTGATCCACAAGTTATATGGGACACAGAAAAAAAAGTAAAAAATTGGCATAATATAAATGGCCATTATCATCGTAGCGAAAAGGGCGGCGGTGAATGGGAGTTTTTTAATTTACCGGAACAATGGAATATTAATTACAAAACATTAACCTTTCATTTAAAACCCTTTAGTTTCAAACATACCGGATTATTCCCAGAACAAGCTACGAACTGGGATTGGTTTTCGGAAAAAATCAAAAACGCAAATAGGCCTGTAAAGGTATTAAACTTATTTGCCTATACCGGTGGAGCCACTTTATCCGCTGCTGCTGCTGGTGCAAATGTAACACATGTAGATGCCTCTAAAGGTATGGTTGGCTGGGCTAAAGAAAATGCTGTAGCTTCAAATCTAGGAGATGCACCGATTCGTTGGTTGGTAGATGATTGCGTGAAATTTGTCGAAAGAGAAATCAGACGCGGAAATAAGTATGATGGTATAATCATGGATCCTCCTTCATATGGAAGAGGACCAAAAGGTGAGATTTGGAAAATAGAAGATTCTATTCATGGTTTTGTTAAACTATGTACTCAGATACTTTCAGATAATCCTCTTTTCTTTCTTATTAATTCTTATACTACAGGACTTGCACCATCAGTTCTTACTTATATGATGGAAACTGAAATATCATCTAAATTTGGTGGTAAAACTTATGCAGAAGAAATAGGTCTGCCCGTTACTTCAAATGGATTAGTATTGCCATGTGGAGCATCTGGTAGATGGTCACAATAGTTCGGCTAAAGCCGAACTATGCAAGAATAATAGATTCAGCTTTAGCTGAATCTATTATTCTTGCTGGAACTATTTTTAGATATTCTTACACAATAAAAAAGTGTCTATGACACTTTTTTATTGTATGCTAAGATAGCATGTGTGTTTTATAGCAGAAATATGTTCCTTCTGAAATATTGTCGTCATCATAATATAGCAGTCCTAGTTTATTAAAAGTAAATGGTTCATCAAAAGAATTTAAGGACAAATCATTATATGCTTTTTTATAATTATCAAAAGAAGTGCCTCCAACGGCTATAGTCATATGAAAAATATAGTCATCATCGAACGGAGCCGGACATGGACCAAATCTTTCCTCAAGCTTTT
>JAVBUL010000290.1:0-4559 GCA_031555415.1 Lachnospiraceae bacterium
TTCAGCTGGGGTAGCATATATCTTAAAGGATAATAAAAAGAAGCTTAACTGTGATAAATAAAAAATTTTATATTACATACTAAAATAAGTTTTTTAGCTTTATAAGTGAAATGAGCACATAGTAACTCCAATACTATGTGCTCATTTTGATGTATTCACGATTGATTTGAAATAATTTCAAAAAATCATTATTTTAGTTGAGATTATTAAGATATTTTGGTACACTTATTATACTAATTTGAATACTTTAAAGAAATGTGGTTGTTATGTCAATAAATGAGTTGAATTGGACTAAAAAATAATGAAAAGTAGGATGATATATGAACAAAAATAGGAAAAGTATAATAATAACATATATATTAGGGTTAGTTTTTATAGTTGCACTTTTTTTTGTAGTACTGATTAATAAAAATACGCAAGAAAATGTATTTTGGGACAATCAACGTGATAAGCTTTCAATGTTGACTGAAAAATGTCGTATTGAGATTGACAGCTGGCTTGATGTACAATCTACTATTGTTGAAAATATGGCAAGTATACTATCAAATGAGAGCATTACTACTAGAGAGCAATATGAATCATCCTTAAAATCAGTACTAGATAGTAATCCTCATATTCAAAACGCATATATTGGTATGGACACAGGAGAATCGTTTTTTGGAGATTGGGTTGCAAGTGATGATTATGATGTTTTATCTCGTGTATGGTATATTGAGGCTAATGAAAACTTTGGAGAAACCATTTTTGTAGAGCCATATGTTGATTTTTTATATAATAATCTTGTTGTAACATGTTCAAAGGCAATTAAGCTAAAGGATGGAAGTGTAGGAGTTGTTTCAATTGATATTTCATTAGAAAACGTAATTAGCAAAATAAATTCATTAGAAACATCGGAAAATGGTGGAGCGTATCTAGTATCTTCAAATGGCAATGTAATGACTTATGATGATGAAGATTTTTTACCTAAAATCTCAAATGGGGAAGTGAAATTTTTAACAGCACAAGAAGTGTTAGACAAAGTTGTAGTAGTGGAAAAAATTGACTCATATTTACATAATGATATAGGTATGGAATACATTAAGGACTATGATGGTAAGTATAAGTATGAAGCGACTGCTAAAATTGAAAGAACAAACTGGATAATAGGTGTGAATATTCCGCTTTCAGATTATGATGAATCTGTTAGGCAAATAGCTATAAACCAGTATCCAATTGTAGCATTAGCAATATTAATGATGGTGATTAGTTTGATAATTGCATGGATTTTTAACAATAATAACAAACGTAATAGAGAAATGCAAAAAAATATAGAAATAGCTGAAATGGCAAGTAAGACTAAAAGTGAGTTTCTATCAAGGATGAGCCACGAGATGCGAACACCATTAAATGCTATTATTGGTATGACGAAAATTTCTGAAAATGCAAATGATATAGATTCTTTGAAAAAGTCTATGTCAACAGTTAATTCATCCTCATATTACCTACTAAATATAATAAATGATATTTTAGATATGTCGAAGATAGAATCTGGTAAATTTGAATTAAGTGAAGTTGAATTTAATATAAAAGATATGGTTGATAATGTTTATAATATATTGAGTGAATCAGCAAGAGCAAAAAATCAGATATTTACGATAAAATTAGGAAGTAATTTGCATAAAAGATATTTAGCAGATGAAATGAGAGCTTCGCAAATATTAGTAAATATTATTGGAAATGCAATAAAATTCACTGATAAAGGTAAAAAAATTTCGGTTTTTATTGATGAAATTTCTACAAGAGAAGAAGATTCCGTTGTACAATTTGAAGTATCCGATGAAGGTATTGGAATGTCAAATGAGCAAATGAAGAAATTATTTAGTGCATTTGAGCAGGTAGACGGAAGTATAACGAGAAGATTCGGAGGAACGGGATTAGGATTAGCAATATCGAGGTCAATAGTTGAAAAAATGGGTGGAGAAATAAGTGTTAAGTCCGTTTTAGGAGAAGGTTCAACATTTACATTTACTTTGGTAATGAAAAAGGTAGAAAATAGAGTAGATATTGAGGATGAAGAAAAAGTAGAAAATAGTAATCATAAATTACCGGATTTTTCTGGAAAAACACTATTATTGGCGGAAGATATTGAAATTAATGCAGAGATTTTAGTTTCGTTATTAGAAGATACAAAGCTTGAGATAGATATTGCTTGTAATGGTGTTGTTGCTTGGGAAAAGTTTGCCAATAATCCAAGTAAGTACGATATAATATTTATGGATATTCAGATGCCACAGATGAATGGATTTGATGCTACAAGAAATATAAGAGCTCTTAAAGTGCCAGAGGCACAAAACGTTCCAATAATAGCGATGACAGCAAATGCTTTTAAAGAGGATGTTGAAAAATGCTTAGAATGTGGAATGAACGCTCATCTTGCAAAGCCTATTAATTTGGATAAAATTTTAGAAACACTTGAAAGTTACTTAAAATGAGGAAAATTTAAAATGAAGAATATAGTATTTGACGTGGGGATGGTACTGATAGATTTTAGATGGCATGCCTATATGAAGGACAAAGGAATTAGTGAAGAAATAATTGAAGAGATAGGTAATAAAATCATAAAGTCTACTTTATGGGAGGAACTTGATTTAGGGGCGGCGGATGAATCGGATATTATTAAAAGGATGAGATTATGTATTCCTGAGTATGAAAAAGAACTAGATTTATTTTGGGATAATCCAGTAGAAATGGTGAGGGAATTTGATTATTCATATTCTATGATTGAGTCACTTAAAAAAGAAGGATATAATGTGTATTTATTATCCAATTATCCTGAGATTATGTATAATTTACAATGGCCAAGTTTTTCGTTTTTAAACTTAATGGACGGAATTGTAGTGTCGTCTTTAGAAAAATGTGTAAAGCCGGATGAAGAAATTTATAAAATTTTATTAAAGCGATATGCTTTAGAACCTAGTGAAACATGCTTTATAGATGATAGAATGGAAAATGTTGAAACGGCAAACAGACTGGGAATAACAGGGATTTTATTTAAGGGTTATGAAGAACTGAAAAAGGAATTTGAAAATATAGGAATAAAAGGATTATAAAAAATGAAGTATTATTTTGCTCCAATGGAGGGGATTACAGGATATATATATAGAAATGCACATAGTATGTATTTTAAAGGTGTAGATAAATATTTTTCACCATTTATATCAACAACACAAAAAGAAAGTATAAAGTCAAAGGAATTAAAAGATATACTGCCGGAAAATAATGTAGGTATAAATTTAGTTCCTCAAATCCTTAGCAACAATGCTAAGGATTTTGTGCGTCTTGCAAAATTTATAAAAGAGCTTGGATACAAGGAAATAAACCTTAATTTAGGTTGCCCTTCAGCTACAGTGGTGTCAAAAAATAAAGGCTCGGGATTTTTGGCACAACCTCAGTTGCTTGATAATTTCTTAGAGGAAATTTATGAGTCTGATATAATGGATATATCTGTGAAAACAAGAATAGGAAAAGAAAGTGCAGATGAGTTTAGTGAATTGTTAGAAATATATAACAAATATCCAATCGAAGAATTAATTATTCACCCAAGAATACGAACGGATTTTTATAAAAACAAGCCAAATTTAGAAGTTTTTAAATATGCGATGGAAAATAGTAAAAATCCAGTTGTTTATAACGGAGATATATTTTCAGTTAGTGATTATCAAATGCTTAGTGAAAAGTTTCCAGAGTTATCTACTGTGATGTTAGGCAGAGGCTTAATTAAAAATCCAGCTCTTATAGGAGAGATAAAATCAGAATATAAAATGGATAAGGAAATATTTAGTGCTTTCCATGATAAAATATTTAATGATTATAGGCGGGAACTTTCAGGGGATATGCCTGTATTATTTAAGATGAAAGAAATTTGGTCTTATATGATTAGTTTATTAGATGAATCAAAGAAAATCGAGAAAAAAATAAAGAAGGCAAATAATGTAGAAGATTATGGAAATGCAGTGAAAGAGGCATATAAAATATTGTTTTTTTGATGAAAATAATGTATAATTAATAAAAGTGTTCGTAAAAACAATAAATTTATTAATTATAGAGATTAGGAGATACATATGAAAAAAAAGGCAGCATCTATGCTATTGGTAATTACACTATTATTTGGTATTATTCAACCACTATTTAGTGTGCTTAATTTTAATATATTTGCGATAGCAGAGGAAGATGACTCGAGTGGCGACAAAGGTGTCGAGAACTTACAAAAGTTCAATTTATTAGGAACCGGAAATATTTCTACTGACAAGTTTACTATGATGGATTTAAAAGTTACAACCACATCAGGAAGCAGTGATGTTAAAATTCAAATAGACTTTAAGCTTAATAATACATATCTGTCAGAAAAGAGAATGGATTATGTTTATGGTGTAGATGATATATTAAAGCTAATTGAGAATGGGGAAGAATTATCAGTAGTTGATGCAGCAATTGATGCTTATTATGACGATTATGATGAAGCTAATACATCTTTTCCAACACTTGATTTTTCATTTAGTTTTGTAAAAGAATACTTTGAT
>JAVBUL010000148.1:0-4655 GCA_031555415.1 Lachnospiraceae bacterium
GAACAGACAAATCATTAACAACTAATGGTTTTACAAAAACTGGGTATACATTTAAAGGTTGGACTACAAATGCAGATGGAAGTGGAACTAGATATAACAATAGTCAATTGGTATCAAATTTAACATCAGTAAATGAAGGAACGGTTACGTTATATGCACAATGGATAGCAAATACATATACGATAAAATATGATGGAAATGGTAATACAAGTGGAAGTACAGCAAGTTCAAGCCATGTGTATGATGCAGCTAAAGCCTTAACGAGTAACGGATATTCAAAAACAGGATATACATTTTCAGGATGGTCAACATCATCAACAGGAACAGTAGTATATTCAAACGCACAATCAATATCAAACTTAGCATCTACTAATGGTGGTTCTGTGACTTTATATGCTAAATGGACAGCAAATACATATACGATAAAATACGACGGAAATGGAAATACAGAAGGAAGTACATCAAGTTCAAGTTCTAAATACGATACAACAATAGCTTTAACAACAAATGGGTTTAAAAAAGATTATAATGATTTTATGGGATGGTCTACATCTAAGAGTGGTTCAGTAGTTTATAAAGATAAAGCATCAGTAAAGAACTTAGTAACTACTAACGGAGGAACAATTACATTATATGCAATATGGGAACCCAAAGCACTAAATGCAAGTTGGGTTTCAATAACAGTGGCACAAAATGCAGGTGGACAGATTGTTAAGTATAAATGGACATATACAAAGGCCACAAAGACATATGGAAGTTGGGTAAGCAAAACAGGAGATAGTGTTCCAGGTAAGAGTGAATCGTTGGATGTAAGAAACGGGGAGGCTGTTAAGAAAACACAATATCATTATTTTCATTATCATAGACGAAATGTGATTGAAGCATACTCAAGTACCTTAGGAGGAACTTATACACAGTATTGTGAAAGATGGTTTGACACCACATTACCATATATTAAAACAGATGGTTTAGATATATGGGGAAGTACAGGTTATTATTGTGAGTATGGTTCATATTGGTGGTTAAAATGTGATGGTACTACATATGGAGGCTCAGGTCCGTGGACTCAAGAAGTAATTTCACACTATAAGTGGGAACAATGTCCAATAACATATCCAGAAACATCAGGTGAAACATCAGTTACAACTTCACATATAGAATTTCCTTTAAAAGATTCAGAAACAGTAACATATAAAAATCAAAAAGAATATGTACAATATAGACCAAAGTAATCTAACAATTAGGAGAATAAACAAGCATGAGATGTAATAATTGTTGTCAAACATTCGATGACGGTTTAGACATGTGCCCATTTTGTGGATATGAGGATGGTGACCCACCAAAGGAGCCATACTTCCTCTATCCGGGCATGATGCTTAATAATCGTTATATCGTAGGAGAAGCAAGAGGCTTCGGCGGCTTTGGTATTACCTATAAAGCATGGGATATTAACACAGATACAGTAGTGGCTATAAAAGAATACTTTTTTACAGGTGTAGTTACTCGTGACCCGGGAACTCAATTAGTTAAGATATATGCTCAAAGACGTAAAGAAGAGTTTAAGCATTTTTTAGACCGATTCTTAGATGAAGCACGTTACACTGCAAAGTTCGGAGAGAGAAATAGCAATATAGTAAAAGTGTATGAATTTTTCGAAGCAAATGATACAGCATACATGGTTATGGAATTTCTAGAAGGAAAAACGCTAAACGAAATATTAAAAAAAGTTGCAATGGATTTAGATGAATGCGTTTCAATAATGGAAGATGTTTGTTCAGCATTAAAAACTATTCATGCAGATAATGTAATTCATAGAGATATAAGCCCTGATAATATATTTCTTTGTACAGGACATAAAGTCAAAGTAATTGATTTTGGTGCAGCACGGTTTACAAGACATGAAGATGAATATATCAGCAAATTAACACAGGTATTAAAACCAGGTTTTTCACCACCGGAGCAGTATCAAACCATAAGTAAACAAGGTCCTTGGACAGACATATACGCATTAGGGGCAACGCTATATTATATGGTTACAGGAATAAAGCCAGTTGAATCCACCAATCGTAAAACAGGAGAGGAAGAACTGGTTTCACCACAAGATATTATAGAAGACCTTCCACAATATATTAACGATGCAATACTTCGTGCAATGGCTGTTGATATGCATTTACGTTTTGATACAATTGAAGAGTTTGAAAAGGTTATTAAAAAAGAAAAAAAGGTATTAAATGTAGCTAATGAAACAAAACGTCGTAAGAAAAATCGTATTATTGGTGTACTTACAGCACTTATTGTTGTAATAAGTGGATTATCAATATTTTTATATAATTATAATGAAGAACGATTAGCAGAAACATTACCAACAAGCACAATTCAGCTGTGGTACATAGTTCCGGATGACGAGCAAGAAGCATTAATGAAAAATTATGCCTATGAAGAAATTGTAAAGATATTTAGAGAGAGCTTTTCGAATGTAACCATTGAATTAAAAGCATATACAAAAGATGAATACCTTATAGCAATAGATGAAGCATACGAGGGCAACTCATTACCATCCCTTTTTGAAAGCGATAATATAGGTGATGAAATTTTAGAAGAAACTAAAAGCGTAAATAAGGCAGTACAAACTACAGATGAAGATGAGATATTGTTTTATAAGGATTTTAGGAAAAACTATATGGATTCGAAAAAGTTTCCACTTGGATTTATTGCTTCAGTATATTATGAGATTGATGAGAATATTGCTGATATAAATAAAGATGAGGAAATAAATGAAATAACGGAGAAGGAACTGTTTTTATCAAAAAGAATCAGTAAATATAATGGATTTACATCAGACTTCTATGATGTACAAACGGTATTGGCAGGTCAGTATTTTGTTAAATTACCAGATGAAGATGATAGGTGTTATATGTTTTCGAGTTATATGAGTATTGGTGAATGCGATGAAGATCAGTACAAAGTGGTAAACCGTTTTTTGGTGTTTCTACTAAGTGACAATGCACAAAATTACTTACATTTGCAGCATCATAGTGGTTCACTTCCTTTAAATGAATCTACGCTGATGGATAGATTTGTAGTGGTTTATGATGATTTTAATGCTTTTTTTGATAATTTAGAAAAATTCGAGTTGATTAAGTAATGTATTTTGGAAGATAGATGTTATTATCTTGTATGTGATACACGATTAGAAAGAAAGTTTGCAATTAAGGATATTACCAAGTCTAAAGATTTATAATATAGATGGATTCGATTGAAAGGAGTAATAAATAGCATGAAAGAAACAAAATATACATCAGTGGTTGATTATCTTAGACAGAGGGATAAAGAAAGAAATGGTAAAGGTGTCGTCATTGAGTTTGATGGAAATCAAATTACTCGTGATAACTATTGGACAATTGTAGATCATTATAAAAAATATTTTATGTCTCAGGTTTTTTTATGGATGTCAAAGTCCGGTAACAATTTGTAATTTAAATACACCAGAAATGTAATAAATTATTTAAAGCATAATTTTATTTAAGAAGGGCACAAAGGTAAAGAAAACAACATCACAAAGTTAAAATATACACAAGCTAGTATTCATTTTTTATGTAGTGAAAAATACTGTGTAATGCATTAATTGGGAGGTGAAAGAAATATTTGATAAAGAGAGAAAGAACAGCTCACATCTAGGCTTTATAAAAAGAAATAAACTCCCTTTGCCAGATCTTGAAGAATATTATCGTAATAGACGTTATGAAAAATATAAGGCTGATTATCCTATTAAGGGAATTGCAATTAGAAGAGTATTACATTTTCCTATTATTGTTATTCTTAAGTTGTGGCATAGTGTTTGTTCAGTTAAATGTAATGTAATATATAACCACTCAGGACACCATAAGGGACCAACGATATATGTAGCAACGCATATTTGTTGGGATGATATTGAATATGTTATTGATGCAATTACAGAGCACGCATATTTGTTTCGGGAAGATCCTAAGAATTTGTATAGAACGTTTGACGGTGCATTTCTTGATATAAATGGTTGCGTCATCTGCGATACAGAATATAAAATAGATAGGTTTGTAGCAAAAGAAACGTCGATAAAAGTTTTAAATGCTGGAGAAAACCTTTTGCTTTTTCCAGAGGGAGTATGGAATACATCAGAAAATAGGCTTGTTAATTTTTTGTTTCCAGGAATTGCTGAGATAGCTATACGTACAAATTCAGATATTGTGCCTATTGCTATTGAACGTGCTAAGAAAAGATTTGATGTTGCCATTGGAAAGCCTATAAAAGTTAAAAATTATACATTTGATAATAAATGGGAACTTATACAAGTGATTCGTAATGAGATGGCAACTCTTAAATGGGATATTATGGAAGCATCAGGAGTATATAAGAGAACAGAGATTCCAGATAATTATTCAGAGATTTTCATGAATGATATATTTGAAGATGCTAGAGGAATTGCCAATTGGATTGGATTCAAAGAACAGGAATTCCATCCAAGGGATATAGTAGAAAAAGAAGATGTTTTTGAATTTTTGAATAAATTGAATGTAAATAAAAATAACGCCTTTTTGATAAGGGACAACTTGACAAAGGAATGTTAATATGTGATACTCTTTAAGTTAAGGGTACAAACTCAATAAAAAATAGAGTTG
>JAVBUL010000268.1:0-2693 GCA_031555415.1 Lachnospiraceae bacterium
AATTAGGAGTAGAAATACCTGAAAATTTTAAAGGAAAAGATTTCTTGGGAGAATTTGTAGTAAATACAGTTAAGCATGTGGAAATTTATCCAGAAGAAGAGTTGTATTATAATATTTTAGAAACGAAGGAATTTGCAAATGATATAAGGAAAGTAGTACTTGAATATTATGGGATTAATGTAAGTGAAAGTTTTAGATTGGATGAAAATGAGAAACTGCTTAAAATAGGACCAACAGCATCGTTACTTGCGACATATACATTACAACATAGTTATAATTTTTTGGAGTGGAATCCTATTTTTTATAGCCAAAACTGTTTGGGTTATGCAATTGGAAAAACCAGTAAATTGCAGGTTGGTGAAACGATAGGAATAACAGTAACTACAAAAACTGATATACAAACAATATTATCAATGGTAGGGTATGATCTTAGAAATATGGGATATTCACATGCAAATGGATATATGTATAAACCAACTGTTCCAAGTGGAATGAAATTAATATGTGTTAGAAGAGGACCTATTGATTATCATTTTATGAAGTTAGATGGAGATGTATGGTATCATAAACCAGGAACCTATTCAAGACCATTGAAGTTTAAGTATTCATCAGAGGCTGCAGTTATATGGACAAATGAAGGTGTAGATAGATATGGAACCTCTTACGCACCTGACACAACATATAATAGTGCAATTGGCTATATTATATATTAAGAATAGAAGGGATAAAGATATTATGAAGGAAATGAAAACAAAAAAATTAGTAATCTTAGGAATACTTTTATTAGTAATAATTGCAATTGTATTAATGGTTGTAATCATTAAAAATAATACTTGTAAAAACACGAAAAAAGATATAGTGTCAACAGAATATAATGGATGGGTAGTTGTACCAACGAGTGCTATAGTCAATAATCATTATACAGTTGATGATTTTAATGAGCAAATAGAAATTGTTAATGAAGATAAAACTATAAGCTATAGAGTGATAACATTATATGATCATAAGATATATGATTCAGCAACGCCTAAATGGGATGTTGTAATGCAAGAACCAATACAAGCTACAAAAGATGAAAAGGGATTTATTTTTAATTCTGGAGATGAAATATACTGGAGAAAAGGAATTAAGTATACCTATGATGGTTTGATAATTATAGCATATCAAGAAGAACATATAGTTGGAGCAGCATTTGTTCATATATATGAGTCTCTAGAAACATTTAACTATTGTGCAATGTTAAAGAAGTCAGTGAAATTTGATAAGGTAGATAATGAATATCAAGATGTAACAGAAGAAGATATAAAAGATATGGCAAAAGAGATATTTGTAGATGTGGATTGTTTTGAAAAGATTGTTCAAGATAAGATAGAAAGAATTCAAAATGAGAGTAATAAGAGTACTGATGAATAAATAATCATTTTAGAGCGTCAACAGTCAGTTGGCGCTTTAAAAGTTATAAGAGTAGATTACTATTGAACGTGAAAAAAATAACGAGCTGTATTAATTTTTATACAAAATAGTACACTTTTTGGCTTGTATACAAAAAGCATTTGATTTATAATAGCTTGTATTGGTAGGAATACAAATAACGAAAGGAGACTTTTGATATGGGATTTATTGACGAAATCAAATCAAGAGCTAAAAAGAACAAAAAGAGAATTGTGTTACCAGAGTCGATGGACAGAAGAATCTATGAGGCAGCAGCAGAAGTTCTTAGAGAAGATATAGCAGATATTATTATTATTGGCACACCTAGTGAAGTAGAAGAAAATAGTAAAGGTCTTGATATTTCAAAGGCTATAGTGATTGATCCACTTACATATGAAAAAACACAGCAGTATATTGATTTGCTTGTAGAACTTAGAAAAAGTAAAGGTATGACACAGGAAGAAGCTAAAAAGCTTTTAACTACAGAATATATGTATTATGCATGTATAATGGTGAAGGCAGGAGATGCAGATGGCGTTGTTTCAGGAGCATGCCATTCAACAGCGAATACTCTTAAGCCGGCACTTCAAATTATAAAGACAAAGCCTGGTACAAAGTTAGTATCAGCATTTTTCTTGATGGTAGTTCCAAATTGTGAATATGGTGAAAATGGAACATTTGTATTTGGTGATTGTGGACTTAATCAGCATCCAAATTCAGATGAGCTTGCAGCGATTGCTATTTCATCAGCAGAAAGTTTTAAGGCATTAGTTGGAGCAGAGCCAAAGGTTGCAATGCTTTCACATTCTTCAATGGGAAGCGCTAGACACGCTGATGTAGATAAAGTAGTAGAGGCTACAAAAATAGCAAAGCAAAATGCACCAGAGCTTAAAATAGATGGTGAGCTACAAGCTGACGCAGCTATGGTTCCTGTAATAGGAGCATCAAAGGCGCCGGGAAGTGATATAGCAGGAGCAGCAAATGTACTTATTTTCCCAGATTTAGATGCAGGAAATATTGGATATAAATTAGTTGAAAGATTGGCAAAAGCTGAAGCATACGGACCATTAACACAAGGTATTGCTATGCCTGTAAATGATTTATCAAGAGGATGTTCAGCAAGTGATATAGTTGGAGTAATTGCTATAACATCATTACAATGCCAAAATTCATAATTTTTTGAATTAATTTAATTGTTTTAAAAATAAAAAATTGTTAAAAATATTATTATATGGAAATAAATACAACTTTCTGTTATAATA
>JAVBUL010000026.1:0-3457 GCA_031555415.1 Lachnospiraceae bacterium
CCAGGGGAGTTGCACCAATTGAAGTGCAAGTTCACAAGGAAAGTGCTTTAGAAAAGGAAAAACTAGAGCATGCAAGAGCAGAGCTTGAAGCAGAGTACAAGGAAAGACTGGCAGATGTAGAACCACAGCTTGCAGAAACGATTCTTAAGGTTTTTTCTGAGGTTATCCATGTCATTTCAGAAGATGATAAGGAAATGATATTATCATTAGTTAATGGCGTTTTGAATGGTAGCGAAATAAGTAAAAATTATTTAATCAGAGTTTGCAAGGAAGATGCCATGTTTTTGCGAGAAAACAAAGAAAAGATTATAGGCAGTGTAGGGAGAGATATTAATATTGAAATTATTGAAGACCCACTAATGAAGAGGAATGACTGCATTATCGATACAGACTTAGGAATATATGATTGTGGGCTAGATATACAACTCGAAAACCTTATAAAAGATATAAAAATTTTAGCTTGCTCGGCAAAGAAGTATTAGAAGGATTATAGAAAAATGGCATATTTGATAGATACATATAAATATTTGAAGTTAACAGAAAAGGGATATGCAAAAAAATATGGTAAGGTTTCAAAGGTGGTTGGACTTACAATAGAGTCTATTGGACCGGACGCGAAGCTTAATGATGTATGTAAAATAACAGCTAAGGATAATCCGGAGCAGGTTGTTATGGCGGAAGTGGTTGGATTTAAGGAAAAGACTATTCTTTTAATGCCCTTTGAAAATGTGGAAGGTATCGGTCCAGGTTGTATTGTTGAGAATACGGGCGATATTTTAAAAGTGAGTGTTGGTCCTGGAGTACTTGGTAAAACAGTGGATGGTCTCGGAAGACCAATAGATAAGACCAGTTTAACGGATACTATGGCTTATTCTGTAGAAGCGGCGCCACCGGATCCGATGGAAAGAGAAATAATATCTGATATTTTACCGTTAGGTGTAAAAGCAGTAGACGGACTTATTACTGTAGGGAAAGGTCAGAGAATTGGAATTTTTGCAGGAAGTGGTGTAGGAAAAAGTACATTATTAGGTATGTTTGCAAGAAATACACGTGCGGATATAAACGTTATTGCTCTTATCGGAGAGCGTGGTAGAGAGGTTAGAGAATTTATTGAGCGAGACCTTGGTGAAGAGGGTATGAAACGAAGCGTGGTGGTTGTGGCTACATCGGATAAGCCGGCTCTTATTAGAAATAAAGCGGCAAAGACAGCAACAGCTATAGCAGAGTATTTCAGAGACCAAGGAAAAGATGTCTTGCTTATGATGGATTCACTTACAAGATTTTCTATGGCGCAAAGAGAGATAGGACTGGCATCAGGAGAACCACCGATTACAAGGGGGTATCCGCCAAGTGTTTATAGTGAAATGCCTAAGCTTTTAGAAAGAGCAGGAACGGCAGGTAAGGGTTCTATAACAGGCTTATATACTGTTCTTGTAGATGGTGATGATTTTAATGAGCCCATAACAGATACGGCTAGAAGTATATTAGATGGACATATTATGTTATCAAGAAAGTTAGGACATAAAAATCATTATCCGGCAATTGATGTTTTGCAAAGTATCTCAAGAGTTATGAGCCAGATAGCTACAAAAGAACATAAAGCTATGGCTGGTAAGCTTAAGAATGTACTTGCTACATATAATGAAGCAGAGGACCTAATTAATATAGGAGCATACAAGAAAGGCTCGAATAAAAATATTGATTATGCGATAGAAAAAATTGATTTAGTAAATGAGTTTCTTAGTCAAGGTGTTGACGAAAAGTTTAGTTTTGATGATGAACTAAAGCTTATGTTTAATTTATTTGAGGATTAGGTAACAATGTATGGCAAAGTTTGTATATAGAATGCAAAATATATTGGATTTAAAGAATAAGCTTGAGTCTGAAGCTAAAATAGAACTAACAATTGCTAACAATAAGCTTAAGCAAGAAATTGAAAAGCTTGAAGCAATAAGAAGAGAAATATTAGCATATGAGGATATATTGCGAGGATTTGGAGATAAGAAGCTAGATATATTAGAAATAAAAAGATGTAATGATGCTATAAGTATAAAGCATATGGAAGAAGATAATCAGAAAAGGCAAATATTAATAGCACAAAAAAACGTAGAAAGAGCACAACAGAAGTTAAATGAGATAATGGTTGAAAGAAAAACTCATGAGACGTTGCGAGAAAAAGCCTTTGAAGAGTTTCTTTATGAGATTAGTGAAGAAGAAAAGAAAGAAATTGATGAGTTAGTGAGTTATCAGTATAATAATAAGGGCGAAGGAGATACAAATGGCTAAGAAAGATAAAACAACAAACGAAGAAGAAGAAAAGAAAAATAACAAACTTGTATCTATAGTAGCAGCTATTGTTATTATTTTGGTTTGGCTATTGATTTTTATTGCATTAGTAAAATTTGATGTCGGCGGATTTGGAAGCAGTGTAATGAGACCATTATTTAAGGATGTTCCGATAATAAATAAAATTTTGCCAGATGCAACAGATGATGAAGAAATAACAGGTGAGTATCCTTATAAGAGTTTAGCAGATGCGATTAAGTATATAAAGGAACTAGAAATTGAAATTCAGAATGAGAAGGATGCTTTAAAAACAGCAGAGGAAAAAATAGCAGACTTAGAAATGGAAATAGCGAGATTAAAAGAATTTGAAAATAATCAGGAAGAGCTTCTAAGATTAAAAGAAGAGTATGACAGAGAAGTTGTTTATGGTGATTCGGCATTAACATATGATAATTATAAAAAGTACTATGAAGAAATAAGTCCGGAGAATGCTGAAAAACTGTATAAAGAAGTGTTGGCACAGTTTTTACAGGATGAAAGATTCCAGGAGCTTGCATTGGCATATACAGAGATGAAGCCAAAGAAGGCAGCGGCAGCATTATATGAGATGACAGGTAATTTGGAAACAGTTGTTGCTATATTACAGTGCATGGAAACAGAACCAAGGGCTGCGATACTTGATGCACTCAGTGATTTAGATGCGGTATTCTGTGGAAAGATAACTCAGAAATTAGCATCAGATTAATATATAAAAAACCTTAGTAAAAAAGTAAAATTTTGCTAAGGTTTTTTATTTGTTTGCCGATAATATACTTGAAAGTTATTTTTGATAAATAATTTGCACATTGAAAAAAGAAAAGGAGGTGTAGGTATGGTAAGTGCAGAAATGCAAACTGCTGCATATGGTATATTTGCAACAAACATTACTGTAAATAAAAGCACTCAAAAATCATCTGATAAAGCAGGCAACTTCGAAGATGTAATGAATACTAAGAAAGATTCCTTTCAAGTAAAAGATAAATCTCAAACGAATAGCCATGTAGAATCTAAAGTAGACAGGCTAAAAGATGAAATGAAAAAAAGCAGTGAGATTGCCAAGAAAATGAAAGAGTTAGATAAGGAGAATCAAGAATAATCTACTGCTGCAGCTGAGATGGTAACACAAAACGTT
>JAVBUL010000058.1:0-14534 GCA_031555415.1 Lachnospiraceae bacterium
GAACCGTGATAAGATGTTTCGTTTAGTATAAATCTGTTAGCCATACTAGACCTCCTCATATATTTAATTTTAGTACGTAAACTAATAAACTTATTATAATACATTTTCAGAATAAATCAATATATTTAAGATATTTTCAAAATATAAATCGTTTATATTGTAAAAGGGAAATAAAATGAAAAAAGGAATGATTGCTCAAATATAAGTAGAAATCTATAGTGACTGTAATATTGGAAATGCCATTCTGAATAGTCTTGTAAGAGGTTTGAAAAAAAGGAATATAGGTGAATGGATAATCAAAAAATAGAAAATCTTCTTAATCTGGCACTTGATGCTAGTCCGGAGGAGCGTGAAAAATCTGAAAGTCTAAATGTTGGATATAATAGATTTACAAATACATGGAATCTTATTGTTCGGTATGTAAACTCTCTCGACAGGGTTAGACGCTTAGGAGTATCAGCAATTGAATTGCTCAATAATTATGCAATATTGACATTGCAACAGGAATTGATAGATTTAGTTGCGGATATGGAAGAAATAGTATATGTTGAAAAACCAAAAAGACTTAACTTTGCAATAACAAATGGAGTTAGGACATCTTGCATTTCACCAGTACAAGATGAAGGTTATAACTTGCATGGTGAAGGCTGCTTAGTCGGAATAATAGACAGTGGTATAGATTTTAGAAATCATGTATTTAGAAATGGAGACGGGACAACACGTATAGTAGAGTTATGGGATCAGGCTATATTGGGAACACCACCTATGGGTTATGATATTGGAACTGTATATACAGAAAATGAAATAAACGAAGAATTATCTAGAAATGCCACACTGGTGAGTGATAGCATTGTAAGAAGTGTTGATACATCAGGGCACGGAACAGCAGTGGCATCTATAGCAGCAGGAAATTTTTCACAGGATAAGAGCAGAGATGTGGGAGTGGCTACAAGAAGTAAGCTGATTGTGGTTAAGTTGGGTAATCCATTGGAGGGCTCATTTCCCAGAACAAGTGAATTAATGATGGGTATAGATTTTTGCATAAAGAAGTCTATAGAATATAATTTACCACTTGCGTTAAATCTAAGTTTTGGAAACTCATATGGTAGTCACGATGGTTCTTCATTACTTGAAACATATATAGATGAGGCTTCAAGTGTTGGTGTAAATACAATATGTGTAGGAAGTGGAAATGAAGGGGCAGCAGCCGGACATACATCAGGGGTAATAAGTCAAGGAGAACGTAAAAACGTTGAAATATCAGTAGCTATGTTTGAACCAGGATTAAATATACAGATTTGGAAGAGCTATATTGATAAGTTTACAATAGATATTGTGACTCCCTCCGGAAAAAGGAATACTATTAATGAGGATGGACCGGGTATGTTTAGATATGTATCAGATAATACAGATATTTTGGTATATTATGGAGAACCCTCTCCATTTAGTAGTGCACAGGAAATATATATTGATTTGATACCGACGGGAAACTACGTTGCAGAAGGAATTTGGAGTATAAGTATATATGGAGAACGAGTGGTGGTAGGAAATTATGATATGTGGCTTCCGTCGGAATCTTATTTATCGGGCAGCAGGTTTCTTGCACCTGTACCAGAAACGACATTAACAATTCCGTCCACAGCTAATAAGGTTATTACTGTAGGTGCGTATAATGCACTTAATTTTTCGTATGCAGATTTTTCGGGAAGAGGTTATACAAGGCGATTTAGAAATATAAAGCCAGATATAGTTGCACCAGGAGTTGATATTATGGCAGCAGCAGTAGGTGGTGGTTATACAATTGTATCGGGAACTTCAATTGCGACACCTTTTGCAACAGGCAGTGCGGCGCTACTTATGCAATGGGGGATAGTAAATAGAAATGATCCTTTCCTATATTCGCAAAAAATTAAGGCTTATTTTATAAGAGGAGCGAGGCAACTGCCGGGATTTAGTGAGTGGCCAAATCCACAGATGGGGTGGGGGGCACTTTGTGTGGCGGATAGTATACCAAGGTAGGAATTACACAGGTTAAAATTCATTTATACTTAGGGTGAGATTTATGCATATTCATTTCTGATAATTAATCTTAAAAAATTAAAGGAAAGTCTTGAATGGTAGAATTACAAGGTTTTCCTTTTTTTCTTAAAAAATATATTATAAGTTTATGGTTATGTTATTTCTAATTCTTGATTGTTTAAATTCATCTATAAACTTCTGAGCTTTAAAAGCATTACCAGTTACATCAAATCCAATATACTTTAATTCACCATCACTTTCATATGTGAATATAAGTAAGTTGGTAAATGTTGTTGTATTCTTTTTTTTCGCGCGACCACCTATTACTGCACCTAATGGTCCGAATAATACTGCACCACCAACTGCACCACCAACACTTGATGCATATTGAGTTTGTATTTCTTTGTCCGTTTTTAAACAAACATCTGTTACTTTGATCTTTTCAAGATTTATAACAGAGCCTTGAGCATTAAACTCATATCTATCATTAAAAGAGAATACCTCAACAGGTATGTTTTCAGCAAAAGGTAGTCCAGTTACATGGTTTGTAACAATTTTTAAGTTATATTCTCCCTTTAGCTCTTTAGCCTTTCTCTTTTCTACGTTTTCATCAAGCTGTTTCACCTTAAATGTTAAACTTACAATTCTATAAATTATAAATACTACAACAATAAGTATAATTATATAAACTGGTTTCATAATGAAATCCTCCTTTAGATTTATTAATATTTTTAATTATAATTCAATTTAAGTCAATTTACAAGAGATGTATAAAAATTCAGAAATAATCTATGGAGAAATGTAAAATACTATATTTTGCTAATCTAAACTAATCCGTGTTGAAAGTAACACGGATTAGTTGTATAATTGGAGCATTAGAACAATAATACTTTTGGAAGGTTGAATAGTATGAAAAAAAACAGAGTGTTTAGTTTTATCGTTATAGCAATAGTTTATATAATAGCAATTATTATAGGTATAGTAGTATTTAATGTAATGAACAGTAATATTTATATTCGTTTATTAATAGGAGAAATTGCAGCAACAGTAGTCGTTTATATCGTAGGATTGATTTTTAATAATGCATCAGTATACGATCCATATTGGAGTGTGCAACCCATTGTTATAGCAGTAGGGCTGGCGTCCCATTTTGATAATTTCAGTATAGTTAGTCTGTTATTTCTATCAGCTATTTGTTTTTGGGGTGTACGGTTAACAATAAATTGGGCTGTTACTTTTGAAAATTTAAACATTCAAGACTGGCGTTATGATAAATTTAAAAATTCGTTTCCGAGATTATTTCCTCTTATAAGCCTTCTTGGTATACATATGTTTCCTACATTGGTGGTTTATCTTGCGGTACTTCCGGCTGTAGCATTGCTTGAAAAGGATTCATTTAACATATACATTTTAATTGGATTTTGTATTTGTCTGATGGCTACCTTTATTCAGCTATTTTCAGATAAGCAAATGCAGGAATTTAGAAGAAATAAAAGTGATAAAAAAGAATTAATAAGTATTGGACTTTGGAAATATTCCAGACATCCAAACTATCTTGGAGAAATCCTTATGTGGTGGGGAGTATATGTTATGATGCTTTCAGTTGCACCCAATAAGTGGATGCTAGGTATAGGAGCATTAGTGAATACTATAATGTTTTTTGTGATTAGTATTCCCATGGCAGAAAAAAGAAATAGCGAAAGACCGGGCTATGCAGAATATAAAAAGAGAACAAGGTGTTTGCTGCCTTTAAAAAGATATTAATATGGAGGACTATGTATGAATATGGATGGAACGTTTACAATATTTTTGGTTATTTTTTCAATTGCGTTTATTAGCATACTTGTAACAATTATTTTCATGGCGGTGAGAGGAATCATGCAGTGGAATAGTAATAATAACTCTCCGAGAATGATAGTGCCGGCTATTATTGTTTCTAAACGTATAGATGTAAATCATTATCATAATAATTCAGGTGGTATTAATGGCTCAACCAATAGTCATACAAGATACTTTGTAACATTTCAAGTAGAAAGTGGTGACCGAATTGAACTTTGTATGTATGGCAATGAATACGGAATGCTCGCAGAAGGTGACGTTGGAAGATTGACATTTCAAGGAAACAGATATCTTGGCTTTCAAAGGCAATAGGGGGTAAAATGATAAAACCAAAGAAATTAAAAAAGGGAGATAAAATTGCCGTAGTTAGCCTTTCATGGGGTGGACTGGGTGATGATAATCTTATTCATAAGTTTAGGATTGCAAAAGAGAGGTTGGAAAATGATTTCGGATTAGAAGTATACTGTATGCCGAATGCCTTAAAAGGTAGCGAGTTTATAGCTAGTTGATTTACCAATTATTTATAATGTTAACTTTGGACATGCTAAGCCTATCAGCATAATTCCGTATGGAATCATGGTAGAGTTAAACTGTGAAAAGAAGTCAATAACCTTTTTAGAAGGAGCAACAATGTAGAAAAGCGTCACATTCGAGTGACGCTTTTTTCTAAACATATCTGACTTTTTCAGAATCAAAAAAACCTCTTGCGGCAGGTGCTTCATCGGGTACTCCTACAGCAATAACATTAAATGGTATTCCATCAATATTTAGAAGTTTTGTAATTGACAAGATACGTTCCTCTCTTGGATATACACCACACCAACAGCTTCCATATCCTAATTCCCACGCTTGTAGTAAAATATTTTGTGTAGCGGCACCACAATCTTCAGGAAAATAGCCGTCACATATCCCAGCTTGTGCTTCAGGATGAGCAACTACAATAATTGCTAAAGAAGCTGTTTTTAACATAGATGTATATGGATGTACATTTATTATTTCGTTTAATTTTTCGCGGTCTGTTACAACTACAAAACTCCACGGACGTGTATTACAGGCAGATGGTGCCATCATGCCGGCAGTTAAAATCTGCTCAATATGCTCTTTCGGGATGTTAATTCCTTCTTTGAATTTTCTTATACTTCTTCTTGAATTAATTGCTTGCGTAACTGTCATAAATGTCCCCTTTCTAAATTCATCTCATCTTTTTTTAGTATAAACATAAAAAATATTAAAGTCAATTACAAATGATGATATATTATGTCGAAAACATATTGCAAATACAAAGGGATAAAAGTATAATTTATTTGCATGGAGGAAAATGTTTTATGGCAAAAGGAACAAATCAAAAACTAAAAATGATATATCTTATGAAAATACTGTTAGAGAAAACAGATGATATGCACAGTATTACTATGGCTGATATTATTGCTTCATTGAAGGCATATGATATAGAAGCTGAGCGAAAAAGTATTTATGATGATATGGAAGCACTTAGAACCTATGGTATTGATATTATAGGTGAGAAAAAGAACAAAACTTACTATTATTATGTTGGTAACAGACAGTTCCAGTTAGCAGAATTAAAGCTAATGGTAGATGTAGTTCAATCATCAAAATTTATAACAGCAAAAAAATCAAATGTACTAATTAAGAAAATTGAAGGTCTTGCCAGTAAGCATGAAGCAAAACAGCTTCAAAGGCAAGTGTTTGTTGCAGAACGTATTAAGACTATGAATGAAAGTATTTACTATAATGTAGATAAAATACATAGTGCTATAAGCTTAAATGTAAAAATACAATTTCAATACTTTCAATGGAATGTAGACAAAGAAATGGAACTTAGGCGTAATGGAGAGCTTTACATTATTAGTCCATGGGCATTAACATGGAATGATGAAAATTATTATCTTATAGGGTTTGACAGTGAATCCAATATGATAAAACATTATCGAGTAGATAAAATGCTTAAGATTGATTTAACAGAAAAAAGGCGTGAAGGAAAAGAGTATTTCAAAAAATTTGATATGGCAGTTTATACAAAGAAGATGTTTGGAATGTTTGATGGTGAGGAACAAAGCGTCGAGTTAGAATTTGAAAATAGATTTGCAGGGGTAGTTATTGACCGATTTGGTAAGAGTGTTAGATTTAAGAAGATAGACAAAGAGCATTTTTGTGTAAAAGTGAATGTAGCGGTAAGCAGTCAGTTTTTAGCGTGGATAATAGCACTTGGTCAAGGGGTAAGGATTATTGGACCTGATAGCGTTGTAGAGAAGATGCGCGAAGAAGCCAGAAGACTGATGAATATATATAAAATAGATTGAAAAAAACATAAAGACATGATAGTATAAATATATAAAAATTGAAATACCCGTGAGGGAGTAGTTAGCACGTAAGTGTGGCAAGTCAACATACTGATGGTTGACATCTGGCTTGTCTTAAATAACGAGACTCATGTATAGCTTTTTATAAGGCTGTACATGAAGTCTCGTTTTTTATTGTAGAGCCAAGTAGTGCAATCAAACTTGTTTGATTTATTTATCAAGAATTTGGAGAGGAGAATATATAAATGAAGACATTAATCGAATTTAAAGAGGTTATAAAAGAGTATGTAACAGGAGAAAACAAACAAGTTGCAGTAGACCATGTAAGTTTTACAATTAACGAAGGAGAATTTGTAGTAATTCTAGGACAATCAGGTGCAGGAAAATCAACAGTACTAAACATGTTGGGAGGAATGGATCAGGCAACAAGCGGAAGCATTGTAATTAATGACAAAGAAATATGTGGAATGAATGATAATCAGATGTCTAGGTTTAGAGCTGATAATATTGGTTTTATCTTTCAGTTTTATAATCTATTGCCAAGTTTAACAGCATACGAAAACATAGCATTAACAAAAGAAATTGTTAAAAATTCATTGGATGCAGATGAACTTTTAGAAGCTGTGGGCTTAAGCGAGCATAAAAATAAATTTCCATCACAGATGTCAGGTGGTGAGCAGCAAAGAGTTTCCATAGCAAGAGCTTTGAGTAAAAACCCTAAAATAATACTAGGGGATGAACCAACAGGAGCACTAGATGCAGAAACAGGAATTTCTATTTTGAAATTACTACAGGAGATGTGTAAAGAAAGAGAAAAGACAGTTATTATAGTTACACATAATACTGCATTTGCTCAATGTGCAGATAAAGTAATTAAAATGAGAAGCGGTAAAATAAAGGAGATAGTCATAAATGATAATCCAAAGCCGGTAAGTGAGGTGAGTTGGTAATGCTGTTTATTAAAATGTTGCGTGATATGAAATGGAATAAAATGCAGTTTATATCAATATTCCTATTGGCATTTTTAGGTGTTTATGTATATTCAGGTGTAGGTGGTGAAACTGCCGGAATAAGAGAAGTACGAGATAAATTAAATGAAGAAACAAATCTTTCTAATGCATGTGTATATGGAGAGAATTTTAGTGAGGAAGATTTAAGTGCAGTAAAAGCTGTAGATGGGGTAAAGGATGCACAGAGAAGAATATTCCTTTCGGCAGTAGGGGAAAGCGAAAGTAAACCAGTTGTTTATATGTATTTTGAGGAAGAGAATAAAATATGTATGCCAAAAGTGGTTGAAGGAGATGCATACGATACAAAAGACAGTAAAAGAGTATGGTTAGATAAACGATTTGCAGATGCAAATGACTTGAGTGTTGGTGATAAATATACTTTTGATGTTAAGGGAATAAAGCTTACATATGAAATAGGAGGATTGCTTTACTCTTCTGAATATACATACTACACAAGTGGTGATTCAATGTTTCCTGATTTTTCAAAGGTAGGAATTGCATTCTTAGGATATAGTGAGGAACTAAAAGAAATTGTTCCATATACGCAGATTGTATTAACTACAGATGAAGAAAATGTAATATCTTTAGAAAATAAGATAGATAAGGCGTTAAATGGTGGATATAGTTACTTTGCAACAAGAGAAAATATTGCTGGGGTAAATCAACTTCTAGATGAGATAAAGCAGCATGAGTCAATGATGGTGATATTCTCGATTGTATTTGTAGGTATTGCTATTTTAGCTATTATTACAACGATGAATCGTCTTGTAAACAATCAGAGAATACAGATTGGTACAATGAAAGCACTTGGAATAAAGAAACAAAAGATAATATTACATTATGTTTCATATGGATTGTTGCTTTCAGCGATAGGTTCTGTACTAGGAGTTATTTTAGGACCATTGACACTACCTAAGCTATTTATTCCGTCAATGAGTTTAGGTTATACTTTGCCGGAATGGAAGGGTGGATATGATATTTCATTCTTTTATGTAGCATTATTTACAACAGCTGCTTGTACATTAACAACTTATTTTAGCTGTAAAAAAGTACTTGCAGTAAATCCGGCAGATACTCTTAGACCTGCAGCGCCTAAAGCCGGTAAGAAAAGCATATTTGAGAAACTTCCATTTTGGAATAGGCTTAGCTTTGCTGTGAAATATAATCTCAGAGATTTTTCAAGGTCTAAGGTTAGATGCCTTATGGGATTTGCAGGTACTTTATGTTGTATGGCATTGTTAGTATGTGCGGCTTCAATGTATGATTCATTTAAAAACATGTCTGATTGGATGTATACAGATATACAAAATTTTGAAACAAGAGCAGATTTAAATGTTGATGTTAAATTAGATGAAGTTGAGCTTTTGTCCAATAACCTAGATGGTGAGATGATTATGGAGGATGTAGTCATTTTAAAAGTAGGAGATAATAAAAAAACATTGATGTTTACAGCGGTTGAAGGGAAAGGACTATATCATATTACTGATAGTAAGCTTGATATAAATATTCTTAAAACAAATGATTTTGCAATTACGCAGAAAACAGCAGATTCTCTCGGAGTAAAGGTCGGTGATGAAATAGAATGGCACTTACTTGATTCAGAAAAGTGGATAAAATCAGTTGTTACTGTTATAAATCGTATGCCTGTAGGTGCAGGTATTACGACAACGAGAGAAGTAGTTGAAGAATCAGGCTATGAATTTAGTCCAAGCTATATTGCATCAAATGTAGATAAAGATGATATAGAAAATACAAATATAAAAAAGATTTATGTGAAAGATGATATGCTTGATGCGTGGAATACATCAATGGAGGCAATGATTATTTTGACAGTTGTTCTAATTGTGGTAGCAGCACTTCTTGCAATTTTGATTTTATATAATCTAGGGCTTTTAGCATATGCAGAACGTGAGAGTGAGATGGCGACACTCAAGGTAATAGGGTTTAATTCAGTAAAGCTAAGAAAAATGTTGCTGATTCAAAATACATGGTTATCCATCCTTGGAATTATCGCAGGAACACCGGCAGGTATATGGATGGTTCAATATATGGTGGATATTATGGGTGAATCACTTGATATGATAGCAATTTTATCTGTTCCATCGTTTTTACTTTGTGCCTGCGGAACTTTGCTTGTGTCTTTGTTTGTAAGTATGATGTTTTCAGGTAAAATAAAAAGACTTGATATGGTATCTTCGTTAAAATAGAAAGGTATTGTGAAAAAAATGCAAGTGATGTAGATCAATCTTCGGAACAGATGCAAACAGCAATAGCAAGTATGACGAACTCAACAGTACACGTAAATGATTCCAGACGATCAAATGAAGACGATTTTCCTGAAGTCAAGAAGATCGTGAAGCTGGTGTTACAAGTAAGCCAGTAAGGGGATTATTATATGCAGACAAGCAGGTTGAAATTTTGTAGTAAACAACATCATTGATAGTTTTAAAGTTGTTTGCTTCAATGCAATTGACTTTAGTGTATAAATTACGTATAATGTATTAAAGTACACCAATGTTTGAAATTTTGAGTGTAGTTTAGTACGGAGGTGAATTTATGCTTGATGAAAAAAATATTGACTTTCTGAGAAAAGTTTTTTCAGACTACAATTATATTATGACAACTGCACAGCTTGGTGCAGAAAAACTGAAATACAGAGATATTCAACGGATGCTAGAAGTAGGCATTATTGAAAAAATAAAGCGAGGCTATTACCATTGGATTGAATCATTTTGTGGTAGCGAGGTTGAGATTATTAATAGTCTTTTCCCTGATGCGGTTCTTTGTATGGAAACGGCACTGTTCTATTATCATTATAGCGACCGCAACCCTTCCGAATGGAATATCACGATTGATAAAAATGCATCAAGGAGTCGGACAAATATTGATTATCCGTTTGTAAAAGCCTATCGGGTTGAACCTGCTTTAGTGACTCTTGGTGAAACAACAGGCAAGATTGATTTTGTAGATGTTCGTATGTATGACCGTGACCGTACTATTTGCGATGTACTGCGGAATATGAACAAGATGGATAAAGAGATTTTCAATAAGGCAATTCAAAATTATGTGAAAGACCCGAAAAAAAATATCCCCAACCTTATGCAGTATGCAAAAGAACTTAGGATACAGAAACGGGTAAAAGATTTGATTGGAGTGTGGTTGTAATGGCTGATGTGGCAGCTTCTGTTCTCGCAAAACTCAGAAACAAAGCAAAGATTTCAGGCGTAAGTTTTCAGCAATGCCTGCAACTTTTTGTACAGGAGGAATTTTTACGTAAACTTTCAAAATCGGGATATGATGATTTTCTCATACTGAAAGGCGGATTGTTTATATATACTCTCACAAACTTTGAAAGCAGAGCAACTATTGATGTTGACTTTTTACTCCGTGGGACATCAAATTCTATTGATGATGTAAAGTCGCTAATTAACACGATTATCAACACACATACAGGTAACGATTATATTTATATGACCGCTAAAGGCTTTGAGGAAATCTCTCCGCAAAGGAAATACCATGGTATCAGTACACAGATTATTGCTCAGATAAAGAATGTACGGGTTCCATTTAATATCGATATTGGTATAGGAGACATTATTGTGCCGAGAGCCGAGGAGCGAACAATCAATACCCAACTCCCCGACTTTGAAACACCTATTATTAAGACCTATTCCCTAGAAAGTACCATTGCTGAGAAGTTTGACGCAATTCTCCAACGTTTTGAGTTAACAGGCAGAATGAAAGATTTTTATGATATTTACTATTTGGCAAGGACATTTGATTTTGACGGAGCAAAGCTGCAAACTGCAATCTTTGAAACCTTGCAGCAGCGTGGAACTCCCTATGACAGAGATAGCTTCAAACGAATAATCTCACTTGCCGATGATACGGATATGCAGAAACGGTGGAAATATTTCTTGAAAAACATCAAGGAAGATACACTTGAGTTTTCTATTGTGATTCAAGAAATGCAAACATTTCTGGAGTCTGTTTTTGAGGCGATGGTGGATGAAGAAGAATGGCAAAAAGAATGGAATTGTGTATCAAATACCTGGTTAATCCCAAAAAGAGGAGATATATAGCCTTGAGCAAGATAAAATTGAAAGATTGCTATATGGATAACAAAGAAATTATTTTTATAGATATTAAGTTGTTCAAGCGAGGTGACTGAACAGTAAAAAACTAGCCCCAGAACATGACCTACAAGCAAGGCATGTTCTGGGGTTTTCACTACCTAACGAAGCAATGTCGCAGGGTCCGTTATTGAATCTATTTTCTGTGTAAAAGAATCACCATTTTTAATATCATCATCAGTAATAATATGAACATCCAAAATTTCATCAGCTGTATATCCTGTACGTAAGAAATTCTGTTTAGCAAGTGCCTTGCTCCAACCCATAAGCCAAGATTTTAATAATGCTCTTTGAGAATCATTTCCATAAAAATGTATAAGTAAATCAATATCAGAATTGATTCGGCAATGTCCTGTATTCGTACTTCCAATCAGATAAATATTCTTTATTCCGAGCTCATCCATATTAGCTTCTAAGGCTATTTGTTCCGCCATATATTTTCGCCATTGCCAATGTTCAATACTGTTATCAGAAGATAATTTACTGTCATAAAACATTTCTTTTTTAGTAGGTGTTTTAGAGACTTTCTCATCTGTAAAAAATGCAACAGCCTGTTCTAGATCAGAATTCATATGGATGGATAAGGTTTTTCCAAAATAGCTTCTGCCAATGTCAATCACCTTTAGTGTATCTGCAAGATAAGAATACTCAGGTAATATCTCAGGCAAAAGATTCTCCGACGAAAAGAAGAAACCTTGTCTTAAAATATTCACTTCATTATCAGGATAGAGTGGAATATATACGATATCTGCCTCTACTAAGTCCTGAAAGAAATGTGTTCCAAAGCTAAGTTCAGGCACATAATTATGTTTTTTATTTGCTATTTCAATAAGCGCAGCAGTATTAGCAATATCATTATAGGTAACATGAACACCAAGAGTAACATCACCACGGCTTCCCCAACGTCCCGGTCCCATCAATATATATTGTTTTCGTTGAAGTAAGTTTCCAAGCAGCCCGACAGCTTTACCAACATCTAAAAGCTGTTCCCGGCTTCTTAGATTACTATAACCTGTCGGGTCTACATAAACAATATGCGTAATGTTATTCACTAAGCCATTTGTAATATATTGGTCTGTAGTAAATAATATATCCTGCGGAGGAAGATTTGCCGGAATAGGAGCAGGAGACTTTTGAATCCCCCTTCCTTGTGCACGACATTGTAAAAGGTAAATATTCTCACCATCAAAAGCAAATTCTAAATCAATAGGAACTCTCATCTTTTCAGATAAAATGTTTAGCATATATTTGAGTTTAGATGGAATATCACCTTTATTAATATATCCGTTAAGAGTAACAACCATATCATCCTTTTGCGGATTCAAGGTAAAGAATGATTTGTCCTGAATCATCATGTCACTGTATACAGATACGATTTTATCAAGGGTAGGTATTTCTTTACCATAATCTTTTAAAAGATCTTTGACTTCAATAGTTTCGAATTTTTGTTTTTCTAAATTTATTACATCAACATATTTCTGAGAATAATATACAATTTCTTCAGGAGTATGATTTGTTCTAAGCTGTGGCTTTGAAGGAGAAAATAAAATAGGGTAATCGTCGTTTACTCTATCAACAGCTCTTGTACCAAGACCAAAAACCATTCTTACCAGTCCATCTTCACGATTAATACGAGTAGACCAGCGAAGCTGATTTTCAGAAAATGCAACACCTGCAAATACAGGTAGATAATATGGCCCAACTTTTTTTCCAACAACTTCTTGAATAAGAATACCCATTTTCTCAGAATAATTTATTAAGTTACGCTCTTTTCTATAGCATAGTGAATCAGGATTATACATAGACGCATATACTTCCAAAATAGCATCGGAAAGCTCTTCAAGACGTTGTTCCTTTGAGCCGCAGTTAGCTAAAAAAAGGCTTTTATACTTACCAGAAAAGGCTGAATTCATTCTATCTTCCAGCAAAGAAGAAGAACGTACGATTAGTGGAACACCTTCCATTTCATCAAGCAATATCTTAAGCATTTTTACAACATAAGGTGTAAGAGAAGCGTTTTTAATTCTTTTTACTATATTCTTATATGTTATTCTAAGATGCATAGGGGAATGGAATTTATATGAACGCATTTCTTCAAGATAATTGTAATGAAGAAATTCCGTTATCTGGTCCGTAGAAATGTACCATGTGTGAGGTGTTTTTATATCAGCAAGAAGAGGCTCTTCTTTTGCAACATTTTCAATAAGCTGTTTTGCAATAAAAATGCCTGCACCTTTGCCACCAATGTTTCCGGAACATTTATCAGATGCAATGATTTTCGCCATCATAGATTCAAAGTCTGAAAGCTTAAGATTGTCAATAACAAGGCTGATTAAGTCCTCATCTGTAGTAAGGAATCTATGACATAATTCAGATAATAACCATTTCTCAGTTATAGGATTTCTGTTTTGTTCATCAACAGTTTTTGTATATCTTCTTACTGCCTCTAAAATATTTTCAACTGTGGCATCTTTTGAATCAACAACATTTATAAGAGAAAATGCTCTTTCATTGATTATCCATCGATTGATAAGTTCTGTAATTGTATTACTTGTAAGAAACATTGCAGCACTGGCAATAAGTTTTTTACTAATTTCAATCGGTTCACTAACTAATGATTTTTCAAGTGGTACATTTGACTCTCCATAAAAGAAACTATCATCTATCCCCAATTCACCTAGATAAGTATTTATCTTTTCTCCAAAGTTTTTTATTAAATAAGTACGAAGCTTTTCACAAATACGAAGAAGCATATTTGGATCAATACGCTTTAACATATCAAATAAAATTGAAAGCTCGTTTTGAGTAGTAAGAGTAAGTAATGAAATTCTCCATGCAATCGAAGACATCATTTTTATTTCATCTTCAAGTGCAGTGTACGATTCTAGTTTATCTTTTTCATACCCAACATTAATGTAACCAATAGTATCACTACCAATTACTATAGATGTTTCAGTTATAATAATTGAATTTTTAAAATTATCGGTTTCATAAATATTTTCATTAAGTTTTATTTGGATTTTGCATAAATTTGGGTATGCAAATCCAAGAGGAATAATCTTTATTAGTTCATACATAGCCGCAGGAATAGTAAGCTGCTTATTTTGCAAAATACCATCAACAGCGTATAAACATTCTAATTCTTTAGCACGCTCTGAGAGCGCCCATACTTCATAGTCCTTCATACATTAATACCCAAGCTTTAAAAATAG
>JAVBUL010000111.1:0-6229 GCA_031555415.1 Lachnospiraceae bacterium
CATTAAGTGAAAAAAAATCTTTTAATGCCAAAAATGTCGCATTATTATCGTCAGTATTCATTAGAAAACTTCCGATATATTTGTCGAATGGGATACTATCATTAAGCGATATAACCTTTTCTACCATCATTCGTCCTTCAGTTAATGTACCTGTCTTGTCAAGGCAAAGAACATCAACATGGGCAAGAGCTTCAAGTGAATATAAATCCTGCACAAGAACTTTTTTCTGAGATAATCTGATAATACCAGATGCAAGACCAATACTAATAAGCAGGAAAAGTCCCTTTGGGAGCATACCCAAAAGCCCCGCGGAAGTATTTACAACAGAATCAAAAATGCTGTCATGGCGAAGTAAAAATGCTTCAAGAAAAAGCATAATACCAAGCGGAACAATAAAAAAACCTGTCAGCTTTGTAACCTTACGCATCGAGGAAACAAGCTCGGAGTTTTGCTTTTTCATCTTTTTAACTTCATTAGCAATCTGTGATGCATAGTTATCATTACCAGTATGGATAGCCTTAGCCTCACATTTACCGCTTATAACAGCGCTTCCGGAAAACAGTGAATCACCATCTTTTTTTACAACAGGATCAGCTTCACCAGTTAGCAGTGACTCATTTACTTCAATTTCACCAGAAATAACAACACAGTCAGCACAAATCTGATTACCGCTTGACAGCATAAGGATATCACCAGTGAAAACATCATTTATAGAAACATGCAATTCTTTAACATTATACACCTTTCATCCTATAGCCCAAGCCACGTACTGTCTCTATTATTTCATTACCATTGCCATTTGTATTTCCACTGGCATTGCCATTCTCAATTTTATTTCTTAACCTTTTAATATAAACCGTTAATGTATTATCATTTACAAAGTCACCCGAAACATCCCAAATATCACCTAATAACTGATTTCTGGAAAGTACTTTACCTCTGTTATTTATAAAAGTCAATAAAAGCTTATATTCTAAAGCTGTCAGTTCGACTTCCTTACCTAACTTATATACCTTTGCTTTACCTATATCAACTGTTATATCTTCAATCTGCACCTTATTGCCACTATTAATTGCAGATTTCTCATAACGTCGCATAACTGATTTTATTCTTGAAATAAGTTCCCTAATACGAAATGGCTTTGTAATATAGTCATCGGCACCCATATCTAATCCCATAACTACATTTACCTCTTCATCACATGCAGTCAAAAATATAACAGGAATATCTTCTGTTTGTTTGATTTTTTTACATATATCATAACCATTTCCATCAGGAAGCATCACATCAAGAATTGCTAATTCAATATCAGCAATCCCTTTTTCAATCACTGCCATCGCGTCTTTACACGAAGAGCATTTTTCGATATTGAAACCTTCTTGATTTAATGAATATTCTATACCTGATGCAATTGTTAAATCATCTTCTAATAATAAAATCACTTTTAAGCCTCTATTTCCTTAATGATTTTTGTTGGGCACTTTTCATCGCAAAGTCCGCATCCTACACATTTTGATTGATCTATTTTAGCCAAGAAATCCTTTACTTCAATAGCATCTGCCGGACATTCTTTTTTACATAAATCACATCCTATGCACCCTACGCTACATACTTTCTTTACATCAATGCCCTCGTCATTTGAATTACATGCCACAACATAATAACTTTTATATGGTATCTTTTCAATTATACCCTTTGGACACTCTGTAATACATTTACCACAACCTACACATTTTTCCTTATCAACCACTGCAATACCATCTACTATGTTTATAGCATCGTATTCACAAGCTTTTATGCAGCTTCCAAGTCCTAAACAGCCATATGTACAACTCTTTGCACCTTCTCCGGTTACTTTAGAAGCTTCTATACAACTGTTACTTCCTGAGTATATATATTTATCTGATGCTTTCTCACAAGTTCCACTGCAATTAATAAAAGCCACCATTTTAACTGCTTTATTCTTTGTTCCCATAAGTTTTGCGATAGTATTTGCTAACTCAACTCCACCTATCGGACACGCACCTGCATCAGCTTCTCCTTTAGCAATAGCACTTGCTAATGCATCACATCCTGCATATCCACATCCACCGCAGTTATTTCCCGGAAGTATTTCACGTATCTTTTCTTCATTCTCATCAACCGCTACGGCAAACACCTTATTTGATATTCCCAAAAACAACCCTATAATAAGTCCTATACCGCCAACAGCAAGTACTGCTTTTAATATTCCAATAAAATCCATATTCCTTCCTTTCGCTAACTAAAGCTATAATAGTCCTGAAAAACCACAAAAAGCGATTGCCATAAGCCCTGATGTTATAAGTGTTATTGGTGTACCCTTAAGTGATGGTGCAATATTGTTATACTCCATTTTTTCTCTTATTCCTGCTAATATAACTATTGCAATAAAAAATCCAGCTGCTGTTCCTACACCATTTGCAATACTTTGCACAAAGCTATATTCCTTTTGAACATTTGTAATTGCAACACCTAAAACCGCACAATTAGTTGTTATAAGAGGTAAATATACACCAAGTGCTGTATATAATGAACGACTAAACTTCTTTAACACGATCTCCACGAACTGAACCAGTGCTGCTATAACAAGAATAAACACTATTGTATTAAGATATTCAAGCTTTGCAGGTACCAATGCAAACGAATAAATAAAACTTGTTAATGCTGATGAAACTGTAATAACAAATAAAACGGCACTACCCATTCCCGCTGCTGTTTTAGTATTCTTTGACACTCCTAAAAATGGACACAGACCTAAAAACTGACTAAGAACTACATTGTTTACAATCGCTGCAACAACAGCTATTTTAATTAATTCACCCATTACTTAGTCTCCTTTTTACTATCACAATGCACATTACAACTGCTACAATTACTGTTACACTCTATTGACTTTGGTTTCTTTCCCATCGTCATTCGTACTTTATTTTGAATAGCAACAAGTGCTGCTAACACAAAAAACGCTCCCGGCGCTAAACCAATTATCCTTATTGGCTCATCAAATAGCTTATATCCTAAAATCGTTCCCGAACCTAATACTTCTCTAAAAGCACCCAAGATACCTAAAGCTACTGTAAAACCTAGTCCCATACCAATTCCATCAAACAAAGAAGATACTACATCATTTTTTGAAGCATATGACTCTGCTCTGCCTAAAATAATACAATTAACTACTATAAGTGGAATATAAATTCCCAATGAATCATTTACTGACGGTATATAAGCTTCTAAGAAAAACTGTACTATTGTAACCAAGCTTGCAACTATAACAATATATGCCGGAACTCTTACTTTACTTGGAATTATTTTTCTCATAAGAGAAATAATTGTATTTGACATAGCAAGAACCACCATTGTTGTAAGTCCCATTCCGACACCATTTATAAGAGAAGTTGTTACTGCAAGTGTTGGACACATACCGAGCATCAAAACAAATGTTGGATTTTCTTTAATAATACCATTATATAATCTCTCTAATATACTATTCATCACTGCCTCCTTCTCCTAAATCTTGTGTATCATTTTCAATATTGTTATTTTCGCTAACATCTTCTATCAAATAATCTGCTACTATCGAAGCTGCATTAACGCCTTTTGTAATTGCGTTTGTAGTAATTGTTGCACCACTGATTGCATCAATATTATCAAATCCTAAATCACCCTTGCTAATATATTGATCTAAAAAATCTTCATTCTTTGCTTCTAATCCAAGTCCTGCTGTTTCATTAATAGATAAAATTGATATTCCTTTTACTAATTTATCAGTGCTAAAGCCAACTAAAAACGAAATATTTCCACCGTATCCTTCTTTTGATGTCACACTTACAATACAGCCTATTATTTCTTCATTTTCATTTAATGCGTTAACACATTTATCAACTACTACGTTCTTTTGTGTTATTCCTTTATCGCTAAGTAATTTCGATATATTTTCTTCGTCAAGCTCTATTTCTTTAAAAGCATCTGCTTCTTCAAAAATATCATTATATGCGTTTTTTATAGCTTTTTCTTCTTGTTCTTGCCTTGGTTTCTTTGTCAGCTCGTATACACCGCCTAAGAGTAGTCCCGCGCAAAGAGTAATAGCACAAAGTATAAGAGCATTTTTAATGGTTTCTTTCATTATTTTTTGCCCTCCTTACTCTTTCTTAACTTAAAACTATATCCAAATGCAATCGGCATAGTGACTTTCTCAATGATTGGTACAAGCATATTGCAAAATATAATTGCATATGATACACCTTCTGTAGCCGGACCGAACACTCTAAACATACCTGTAAAGATACCTAATAACATACCAAATAGAATTCTTCCCTTAGGTGTTATTGGTGATGTTACATAATCTGTAGCCATAAAGAAAGCACCTAACATCAAACCACCACCACATAAATGTGCAGCAATAAAATCTAAATTCCATGAACCGTAACCAAAAATTCCGATAAATAAAACGAATGTAACCAAATATGTAAACGGTATTCTAAAATCGATTATTCTCTTTGCTAAAAGATAAATCGCACCTATTAAAATAGCTATTGTTGACGTTTCACCGATTGTTCCGGCTGTTGTTCCTATAAACATTTCCTTAAGACTTTCAACTGCTCCTGTATTTTTCAGTACACTAAGTGGTGTTGCACCTGATACTCCATCATATGTAAATACAGTCATCCTAACACTAAACGAAAGTACGAGAAAACATCTCGCTGCAAGTGCTGGATTCATAAAATTTTGTCCGATTCCACCAAATACCTGCTTAACTACTATTATTGCAAATAAACAACCAATAACCGCCATCCAAACAGGCAAATCATATGGCAGATTTAGTGCAAGGAGTAAACCTGTCACAACGGCACTTAAATCATTTACTGTAATTCTTTGTTTCATTAATCTTTGATATCCATACTCTGCAAAAAAGCAAGTTAAAATACATACAGCTATCAATATAGCAGCTTTCGCACCAAAATTATAAATTCCAAATGCTGTTGTCGGAATTAAAGCTATAATAACATCTAACATAATAAGAGATGTTGTCTTTTTATCTCTTATATGCGGATTTGATGATACATTTAGTAAATTACCCATTTATATAGCCTCCATCCTTTATATCTATTAGCATTGATTTTATTGACTGTGTAAGATTTCTTCTTGCTGGACATATATAAGAACAACATCCACATTGGCAACATTCCATTCCATTTAATTTAATAAACTCTTCTTTTTTTCCATGTGCAGATAAATCTGCCAATCTTGAAGGTACTACTCTTCCCGGACATGCCTGCACACATCTTCCACAATTTATACAATTAGATGGCTCGTTTGCTCTTACTTCATCCTTTGATAAACATAATATAGATGATGAAGTTTTTACAATAGGAATACTTTTATCATAAATAGCAATTCCCATCATAGGGCCACCTGAAATTATCTTTTCAACTTTTCTCCTAAAACCACCTGATGCTTCAATAAGCTCTTCCATACTTGTTCCGATTGGCACAAGATAATTTTGAGGTCTTACAACCGAATCACCTGTAACTGTAACTATACGATTGATAAGTGGCTTTTTCTCTATTACAGCTTTTCTTACAGAATATACTGTATCCACATTATGTACTATACAGCCTACATCTGCTGGCAACATTTTTGAATTTATCTTGTTTTTTGTTATAGCATATACTAAAGCTCGCTCTCCACCTTGTGGATATTTAGTATAAACCACTTTAACTTCTATATTTTCTTCACTATCTACCAGCTTTTTTAACTTTATAGCAGCATCCAATTTATTATCTTCTATTGCTATTATTCCTTTTGCATTTTTAAATAATGAAAGTATTATTTTCAAACCTTCAATAATCTTTTCAGGCTCTTCTAACATTCTTCTATAATCTGACGTAAGATATGGTTCACATTCAGCCGCATTAACAATAATATATTTTATATCTTCCGGATTTTTAACTGAAAGTTTTACATGTGTTGGAAAACCTGCGCCTCCCATACCTACTATTCCGGCTTCTTTTACAAGTCCTATAATATCCTCAGAACTCATGTCAAGGTAAGATTTATTACTGTTTAAAACAGGAACTTCCTCATAAATTTCATCATTTTCAATTACTACTGATAATACGTTTTTTCCATCAGCATTTCTTTTTTGCTCAATTGATTTTACAACTCCTGATACGGATGAATGTACATTTGCAGATATAACTCCTGAACTTTC
>JAVBUL010000112.1:0-7181 GCA_031555415.1 Lachnospiraceae bacterium
TACGTGGCTTGGGCTATAGGATGAAAGGTGTATAATGTTTAAGAATAAGGGATTAGCAATGTATTTTTTATGTGTACTTTTAAGTACTATATTGTCTATTTATTTTATTGTAAAGGGTAACCAGGATTACGCAATTGTAATCGTGGTTATTTTTGCTGTAATAACGGTTATATTTACTATATATAGGTATAAAGAAATAGGCAAGCTTGCAGATTATCTTGCAAAAATTCAAAACATGATAGATTACAGTGAAATTAATGAGATAAATGCTTTACTTAGTTTAAAGGATTACAAGGAAGGGGAGCTTAGTATACTTAAAACAGAAGTATTCAAGGTTACAAAGAAACTTGTAGAGCAAAGAGAAAACCTTGTTAAGGATAAGGGGTTTTTGTCGGATTCGTTGGCGGATATATCACATCAGTTAAAAACGCCATTGACAAGCCTTATGGTATTATCGGATTTACTTGAAAGTGAAGATTTACCACAGGAAAAACGTCATGAGTTTGTCAGTAATATGCAAATTCAGTTAAGTAGAATTGAGTGGTTACTTTCAACATTACTTAAGATGTCGAAAATTGATGCAGGAACTATTAAAATGAAACCGACAAGAGTAAATATTTATGAGCTTATTGAAAAATCATTTAATCATTTATTGATTCCTATGGAGCTAAAAAATCAAGAATTTATTATTGAAGGTAATAAGGAAGACTGTTGTTACTGCGATTTTAATTGGACAGTGGAGGCTATTGCTAATATTGGTAAGAATTGTATTGAGCATACACCTTTAGGTGGAAGAATAGTTGTATCTTTTGAGGAAAATGTTCTTTACTCGACTATTAAGATAAAAGATAATGGAACAGGAATAGATAAAGAGGATTTACCTAATATTTTTAATCGTTTTTATAAGGGGAAGAATTCATCAAAGGATACTGTTGGAATTGGACTTGCTTTTACTAAGCAGATAATATCTATGCAAAATGGACATATACTGGCAACAAGCGAGGAAGGGGAGGGAAGTGAATTTGAGGTTAGGGTTTACAAGGGGTAGATAGAACATATTGCAAAATAGTAGTCCGGTTTTGTTCCGATGTACACTAATAAGAGAATCTAAGTATCCCAGATGAAGGTGGTTGGAGGGGGACGCAAGCGTCATAAAGTCGCCATCCGTGGCTCCGTTATGAATTGCACAGTGCATTGCTAGGTTGTGGATGGGATACTAAGATTCTCTAATTAGTTCCCATAGTCACAAAATCGGACTACTATTTTGCAATATGTTTAATTTACTCTCTCGTATAAAACCAGTAAAAAAGTCAGGTTAGTTTGCTTGTTTTGGTGGATTTGATGTAAATTTTTAACTGTGAAAAAGTTAAAAAAATATTTGTGACTAAATTGTCATAAATGAATTCACTTGAGTGTAAGGTTGGTGGGGTAGAATGTATTTGTGGACCGCTGTTGGTCAAAAAAATATGTAAAGGATGATTGTGATGGAAGTATTGAAGGTAGAGCATTTGAGTAAGATTTATGGGGAAGGGGAGGCTGAGGTTAGGGCGCTTGATGATATTTCGTTTAGTATAGAGAAGGGGGAGTTTGTGGCTATTGTGGGGCCTAGTGGGTCGGGGAAGTCTACGTTGCTTCATGTTATTGGTGGGGTGGATAAGGCTACGCAGGGGAAGGTTTTTATTAATGGGACGGATATTTATGGGCTTAATGAGACGAATTTGGCTATTTTTAGGAGGAGACAGATTGGGCTTATTTATCAGTTTTATAATTTGATACCTGTTTTGAATGTGGAGGAGAATATAACGCTTCCTATGTCTCTTGATGGGAGAGAGGTGGATAGAGAGCATTTGGATAGGGTTTTGAAGACGTTGGATTTGAAGGATAGGGTTTTGCATTTGCCTAATCAATTATCAGGGGGACAGCAACAGAGAGTTTCGATTGGAAGGGCTGTTATTAATAATCCTTCTATTGTTTTGGCTGATGAACCTACGGGAAATCTTGATTCTAAGAATAGTGAGGAGATTATTGAATTACTTAAGGAGGCTAATAGAAGGGAAAATCAGACATTAATTATTATTACTCATGATGAGAGGATTGCTTTGCAGGCGGATAGGATTATTTCTATTGAAGATGGGCGGATTGCGAAGGATGAGGTTGTAAGACGTAAGGTTTCTAGTGGGGAGGTGTTGTAATTGAACATCGTATCTAGATTGACATTAAGGCATATGAGGTTGAATAAGAAACGTACAATTGTAACTATTATTGGTGTTATTATTTCAGTGGCTATGATTATGGCGGTTTCTGTTATAGCGTATTCGTTTTCTTCTTTTATGAGTAAGAGGGCGATGGAAACTTCGGGGGATTTTCATGTTGTATTTGAAAACGCTCCATATGAAAGTATAAATGTTATAACGAAAGACAAAGAGATTGAAAGTTCCTTTTTTGGAAAAGTGATAGATGATATTAATTTAGATGATATATATATAGATAATAATATCGAAGTTGAAATTGAAGAAGATTCGGTTCCAGTGAATGTAGTGTATAGATTAGTAGGATTTGAAGAAGAGGGCTTTGAAAACTATTATTTTGGAGAATATGAAGGCGAGTTTCCGCAAAATGACAAGGAGATTTTTATATCTTCATTGCATTGTTATACATTTGGTATTGAGGAAGTTGGAGAAAAAGTAATTATAGGGAATCAAGAATATGTTGTATCAGGCATATATGAAGGTTTTGATTTTGAATCAGCTAATATTTATATTGAGGATCAAATGACGTATATATTATATACGTATAATGACATGAGTACATTATCTAAAGGGGATAATGTGAATGTATATTCTTTGTTTGGTACACCTAGCATGGATATATATGATAAAGTGTATGAACTTGAAGATGAAGCAGGATGTGAGGGCTCTTTAATAAATAGTAAGCCATTATACTATTATGGAATAGGTAGAGGTAGCTTTGGTTCTGTAATGTCAACGATTAAGTATATTTTAATTGGTGTTATTATGATTGGAGCAGTTTCACTTATAAGTAATGGTTTTTCAATTTCGTTGTCTGAAAGAAGCAGATATTTAGGAATGCTTGCAAGTGTAGGTGCAACAAAGGCTCAAAAAAGATTTAGTGTGTTTTTTGAAGGTTTTGTTATTGGTATTATTAGTATACCACTTGGAATTATCAGTGGAATAGCCGGAACTGCAGTGACTTTCAAGATAGTAGAAAGTAGAATACAGAGTTTAGTATGGGCCAAGACAACAACACCGTTAGAAGTTGAAGTTCAGCTTTGGGTAGTAGTCGGAACAATAATATTTTCAATTATAACAATATTTTTATCAGCATATATACCTGCAAGGCGTGCTTCGAAAATCACACCAATAGATGCAATAAGGCAGACAAAGGATGTTAAGATTCATAGAAAACAGGTTAAAACTTTAAAAATTACAAGTAAACTTTTTGGCTTTGAGGGAGATTTAGCACTTAAAAACCTTAAACGTAATAAGAAAAGATATAGAATAACAATATTTTCAATGGTAATTAGTATAATGTTATTTTTAACGGTGTATTCTTTTGTATATTATATGAAAAATTCATTGGACATCGTATATGTGGATTATAATTATGATATGACTATGGAAATATATCTTGGAGATGAAGATATAAACCGAAATATATATGATGAAGTAAAAAGGAGTGAGTATATTGACAAGAGCAGTTTTATGACAGAAATGACAAATTTATATACTTGCATGCCTTTAAGTGAAACTAGGAAATATTTAAATGATTCTTATATAAAGTATTTCTTAGACATGAATAGTAATACTATAACAGAGGAAGAAATACCGGGACTTGAAATATATTTATATACTTATGATGAAAGTTATTTAAAGGAATTCTTACGTAGTATAGGTAAAACATATGAAGAATTTTCGGCAAATAAGAACAATGTTATTATTATAAATGAAGGTTCTGCAAATGTTTATAAAGATGGAGCTCCTGTATTTTATGAATTTAGTTATTTGAATGTTAATGAGGGAGATGAAATTAGTTGCTTAATTAATAAAAAAGATAAGGATTATTTAGGTACAAATAAGGATTTAAATACATTTTTAGTTGATAGTAGCTTTGATATTACAAATTACTCCGATGAATTAAATTTTGAAATTTTTACAATAACAGATGAATTGCCAATGGGTATTACAGGACGCCATAACTCAGAAAAACTCGGTGTTATAATAACAAATGAGTTGATGAAAGAGATTAATAGTAATGCTTTACAAAATAATTCGGTAAATGCAACAGATTTTCGCTTACAAAATATTTATTTTTTAGGAGGAGATAATGAGCAATTATTAGAGGAAATGTTAAGACTTGAAGATAAATATAATGTAGATATAATCGGTTATGATCTGAATGAACATATAAAAAGAGATGAAGACACATTATTTTTAATCTCAATATTTACGTATGGCTTTATTATTCTGATGACACTTGTTTCGACAACTAATATTTTTAATACGATATCTACGAGTTTTTCGCTTCGAAGACGTGAATTTGCAACGCTTCGTTCTGTGGGAATGACGAAGAAGGCATTTAATAAAATGATTATATATGAAAGTGCTTTTTATGGGATGAAATCTATATTATATGGACTTCCAATAAGTATTATTATAATGTATTGTTTGCACTATGTTTTGAAAGAGGAATTCAATAATGAATTTTCCTTACCAATGGGAGGAATTTTAATTGTTGTGATTGCTGTATTTATAGTAACAAGTATGTCAATGATGTATTCGTCAGCGAAAATTAAAAAGACAAATATTATTGAAGCTTTAAGAGAAGAAAACGTATAAATAGAGTTATAAAGGCGAGCCTTGCAGGAATTTGCAAGGCTCTAATAATGTCACAATAATTAAAATAGTAAAATTAACTAAAAAAACTTTTAAAAAGGTATTAAAATTGTATAAAATTACTCTTGTTGCTTAACTAAGACAAATATATTAGAATGGTCTATGTTGGTTAAAAATTTTAGTTAGTAGGTAAGTAAAATTAAGAAAGAGAGTAAGGTATGAGGAAAACAAGCAAAAAACTAATAGCATTATTGCTATGTGCATGTACGTTTATGGCGGCATGTTCAAAGGGGGGTAACGAAGAGGAAGAAACTACAACAAAGAAACAGGTTGTTGTAAAACCGGTTGAGGTAGAGCCGGTTACATATGATTTGACTATAGATGATGATATTTCGTCTTTAGATGAAACATATGATATTAGCGAAATTCTATACGGATTATTTTTAGAAGACATTAACTATGCAGTTGATGGTGGTATGTATGCTGAAATGATTAAAAACCGCTCGTTTGAATACGACAAATTGGCAGTATTGGGAAATAAGCATGGTTGGATGACTACAGCTGATAGTGTTACATTTGATGTAGTGAACGGGGGTTCAGATAACACTGCACTTAATGAAAATAATCAAAATTATGCAATTGTTTCAAACTCAGGATCTACAAATGAAGGTATATCAAACTCAGGTTATTTAGATGGTATGAGTATTGAAGAAGGAAAGACATATAAAATTTCTTGTTATATGAAGGGATTAGATGGATATACAGGTGGTGTTGAATTTTCATTTGGAAAGAATATGACAGATGATGTTTATGGAACAGCAACAATCACAAATGTAACAAATGGCTGGTGGAAGTATGAAACTACCATTACAGCAACAGCAAATTGTAATGCAAGTACAAGATTTTATGTAAAAATTGGAACAGGTAAAGTTGCGATTGATATGGTATCAATATTTCCAACAGAAACATATATGAATAGAGAAAATGGAATTAGAAATGATATTGGTGAATATTTAGAAACATTAAATGGTAAGTTTTTAAGATTCCCAGGCGGTTGTTTGATAGAAGGTAAGACACTTGAAACTGCTTATGACTGGAAAGATTCAATCGGAAATGGTCTTAAGTTTACTGTAAACGGAAAAGAAACAGTTGGTGATGTAGCGGCAAGAGTTCAAGGAATCGATATTTGGGCTGACTTTAATAAAGCTGTTGCAAATCCTTATTATATGACATATGGTATGGGATTTTATGAGTATTTTCTATTATGTGAAGATTTAAATTGTTTACCTGTACCGGTTGTAAATGCAGGTATGTCATGTCCTATACAAAGTGGTAATAATTATAAAGAGCTTAATATTAACAGTGATGAGTTTAAGCAATATATTCAAGATGCTCTTGATTTAGTGGAATTTTGTAAGGGTGACGCGTCAACATATTGGGGAAGTGTAAGAATTGCAATGGGTCATAGTGAACCATTTGACTTGAAATATATAGGTATTGGTAACGAGCAATGGCAAGATTCATATTTTGCACATTATGCTAAGTTTGTAGAAGCATTTAAAGAAGCAGCACAGACTAACCCTGCATTATATGGTGATATAGAACTTATCGTAGCAAATGGACCTAATTCAGGTGATAGATTTGGCTGGAATAAGGTTGAAGCTAATGGTGGACTTGAGTATGCTACATTAGTAGATGAGCATTATTATCAAACACCAAGCTGGTTCTTAGAAAATACTACACGTTATGATTCATATAAAAGAGGAACTACAAAGGTATTTTTAGGTGAGTATGCAGCGAAATCTAATAATCTTACAGCAGCACTTGCTGAAGCAGCATATTTAACAGGTGTTGAAAGAAATGCAGATGTTATTGAAATGGCTTGTTATGCACCATTATTTGGTAATACAACTCAGACTCAATGGACACCTGATATGATATGGTTTAGTAATAATCAGGTTTATGGTTCAATTAATTACTATGTACAAAAGATGTTTGCAAATAATGTAGGAACTAAGATATTAAAGAGTGAGCTAAAAAGCTCAGGCGGTTCATCTATATTATCAGGTATGATAGGTGTAGGTACTTGGGAAACAGGTGCAACATTTGATGATATTAAAGTAGTATCAAATGATACAGGCGATGTGCTTTATGAGCAGGATTTTAGTGAATCTAGTGCATTGAAAGAGGGTACAGTAATAGCAGGTGACTTTACTGTGTCTGACGGTAAACTTGTTCAGTCAAACAAAGGGGCTACCGCAAATACTAATACAGGAGATGTAATTTACTTTGGTGATAAGAATTGGACTAATTACACACTTACATTCA
>JAVBUL010000177.1:0-4191 GCA_031555415.1 Lachnospiraceae bacterium
CAAATACAAGATATTCACCATCCGATGCAATAATATCTATCTCCCCAAAATATGTATAAAAGTTCCTCTCCCTTATAACGAAACCTTGTCTTTCCAAAAACGTAGCCGCAACTTCCTCATATTCATTCCCTATAGCCCTCTTATTCAATCCAATCCTCCATCTTATAAAATCTTAGATTTTATCTTATCCATCCTATCAACAAACACTAACACCTCTGCCACAACACTATAAAGCTCAGGAGGAATCATATCACCAAGTTCTAATTTTGATAATGTTTTCGCCAATTTATCATCTTCATAAATCGGAACATCCACTTCTGTTGCCTTATCAATAATCTTCTCCGCTATCAAGCCCTGTCCAGTTGCGATAACTGTAGGAGCATCTTCACCCGGATTATACTGCAAAGCTACAGCTATTTTCTTATAATTATTTTTATTAGAATTATTATCCATGCCGCAGCCTCTCTTTCCTACATTTTAACATCAAAAGAATATCTCTTCACTGACATTTTTGGCTTATCCACCTCAAGTAACTTCTCAAACGGAGTTTCCTTTTCACCATTCTCAATCGTCTCCACCGTAATAACTGCACTATATCCAAGCTTTTCTAATCTCTTTTGCAAATCAGGTAAATGTTCCTCTACAATCTCTTGAGATTTCAAATCCTCTAAAGTAAACTTTGTAGTTACTTTTCCGTTATTTAATGATATATTGACGTCGGTTGCTCCCAAATGCTCCATATCTAAATGTAAAAATGCCGTTACTTGTTCATTCTCTTTGAAATTAGTCTTTTTTCTATTATATACATACAACTCACTATGTGCTTCACCTGACATCGTCTTTATCGGAATTTGTACATATGCTGCCAAATGATTTAAATCACTCATAAAAGATATATTGTTTTTTATACTCTCTGCACTCTTATAGACTTTACTATCTACCATACCACTATCTTTTAGTACATCTAATAATTTGGTAGCCTCTTTATACATCTGCGAATACATATCCTTTATTTTTTCTCCGACCTGATTATTCTTAGATAACTCTGACAATAATTTTTCCGGCTCTAAAAGGTATTTCTCCTTTATATGCTTTTCTATCTTTTCAAGATTTTTATCTAGATTTTGAGCATTTAATAATTCTATAGTATCGCTATTTTTAGTGTCAACACTTTTTGTTTGATTTTCATTATTCACCAATTCCTGCTGTATTTGAGTATTAGCTTGTGCATCTACCGGTGTGTTCGATTGATTATTCAAATTTGAATCCACTTGTACATTTGTTTGTACATTTTCTTGGGTATTCACGTTTGCATTTACCTGTGCGTTTTCTTGTGAATTAGCTTGCGTGTTTGCATATGCGTTCTCTTGCGCAGCTACCTGTGTGTTTGCTTGCATATTTGCAGGAACTTCCACTTCGTTATCTAATTGCACATCAAAAACCTGAGCAAACTTTTGTAAGATATCCGAAGCTTCCTTAGTATTTCCTTCTAACATTGCAGTTTTCACCATATCTACTATATTATCAGCCAGACCTTTAACACCTTCTGATATTTTATGTTCATAATTTTTATAATCAGTAAACTGTTCTATATTTTCTGCATTAATAGGTATGTTATGATTTTTCATTGATACCAATGTATCTATAGGTGTATCACCAAATGCCTTAACAGTTTTTATCATCTCATTTACTGCATCTTTATTAATAGGCATACCATTCTTCATCATTTCACTTAATAACTGTGCATTTGACCTATTTGCAGGTATACCTATAGAATCTAATGATTTAAATAGACTATCCAAAGGATTTCCTGATGATTCGAGTGCCTTTAATAGTATCTTCATTCCATCATTTTTCAAAACCTCAAACGATGCTTTTTCACCAATATTAAAACTAACACTATCTTCTAATAATGCACTCAGCAATGCACCTTTTCCTAAATCAAGCTTCACAAGATTTCCTGTAATATCTGTAATTTCTCCACTAAAAACAGTTCCCTCTAACATTCCTTTTAGTTTGGAAACTGCTGTATTTTCTGTTATAGAATTATTTTCTCTTATTACATTCTTACCAATGTATGAGTTTGCGGTGCTTAATCTAGTTTCCATATTCACCAATCCTTACTATATGCTGAAATTACCTATAAAGCTTTCTCTATGTATAGCAGTCTTACCTATCGTTTTCAATGCCTCTATATGTTTCGCCGAGCCATAACCTTTATTTGATGCAAAATCATACTCTGGATACATTTTGGCGTACTCCACCATCATTCTATCTCTTGTAACTTTAGCTATTATACTGGCTGCTGCTATAGATACACTTTTTGCATCACCTTTTATAATCGGAACCTGTTTAATATCTACTCCTGGTATAGTAACAGCATCATTTAAAAGCAAATCAGGTGTTACATTAAGATTTGAAATTGCCTTTCTCATCGCACTAAATGTTGCCTGTAAAATATTAATTTCATCAATAACTGCTGGACTTTCCATCCCAACTCCAACAGATATTGCTTTTTCCATTATTTCATCATACAACTCTTCTCTTTTCTTCTCTGACAGCTGTTTAGAATCATTGATATATAAAATTTCACAATCCTTTGGGAGAATGACTGCACAAGCAACAACAGGTCCAGCAAGCGGTCCTCTTCCTACTTCATCTATTCCACATATATATCGGTATTTAGAGTACTCTTCTTCATACTTTCTCATTAATTTTACACGTTCTTTTTCATTTTCAAATTTTTCTATAATTTTGTTATACTTTTGGGCTAATTTTATAACTCCACTTCTCTCATCATTTATAATCAACAAAAGCTTCTCTTTTAGAGCATCTGCACCTTGCTCATACGCTATTTCTAACGTTTCCTTAATCTCATTTATCTTTTGCATCTAAATTCCTTCCTTTGTTAATCTATACTTCCGATAGAACTAAATGGAAATATTCTAAACACTGCCTGTCCTAAAATAATATCTTCTGATATACAGCCTATCTTTCTACTATCATCGCTGTTATTTCTATTATCGCCAAGAACAAAATATTCATCATCGCCAATATAAATCTCTTCTTCTGCATCACCACCATGCATAGCCTGACCATTGGAATAATATCCATATTCATCCTCTAATTTCTCGCCATTTATATATATAACTCCCTCTTTAATCTGAATAGTTTCTCCCGGAAGTCCAATAACTCTTTTTATATAATTAACTTCTCCGCCTCTTTTCTCATTATAATGCGGAAACACTACAATATCAAATCTCTCTATATCAGAAAATCTATATGATAGTTTTTCAACTATAAGATTATCTCCATCATTAAGAGTCGGATACATGGATTTTCCGTCCACATAAGTTCTTTGTGCAACAAAATGAACTATCAAATAGGATACAGCCGCTGCAATTAAAAAGCAAATAGCCAGTTCCATTAAATTATTAAATCTCTTCTTCTTTTTACTAATCTTATTCTTTTCTTCTACTATGTTTTCTTCTACTATGTTTTCTTCTAATATATTCTCTTCTATTATATTTTCATCTAAATCCATTTTATTTTCTTCCATTATTTTTCTCCCTATTGTAATCTCAAAGAACCAATACTTGAAAATGGCAACACTCTAAAGCATGCCTTTCCTATTATTTCTTCTCTTTTTATACTTCCTACATCACTTGAACGACTGTCATCACTATGGTTTCTGTTATCACCTAATACAAAATAGTCTTCTTCACCTAATTTAACCGGTCCATAGTTAGAATATTTAACATCCTCGTCTTTATCAAGTATACCATAATATTCATCTAAAAGTTCATCATTAATATATATTTTGCTATCCTTGATTTCTACCGTTTCTCCCGGTAAACCAATTATTCTCTTTATATACTTAGTTGATTTATCATATTTATATGGAAAAACAACTAAATCAAAGCGTTCAGGATCACCTATTTTATAAGCTATTTTATTTATAATAACAATATCATTTCCATGCAATGAAGGATTCATTGAATCACCTATTACTTTCATAGGCGCAAAAAGAAAGCTGTTAAATAAAGTAACAACTAATATAATTGCCGCAATATATGATACCACTAGTATTATACCTTTTTTCTTACTCCCAAGTGAATCATACCTATCTTTTATACTCCCCATGGCTCCTCCTATCCTATCTACTTTGGCATTTCCAATGTACTCTTACCT
>JAVBUL010000294.1:0-5261 GCA_031555415.1 Lachnospiraceae bacterium
ATATCAAAAAATACATAATACCTAAACCAATAAAGAATTTACCTATATTTTTAGTTGCTCTTCCATTGTAAACGTAATTCTTTCTTTCGTTATGTAATTTGTAAATTGCCAAATATATTCCAATAGGAAAGAAAAAAAGCATTAAAGCAATAATAACGCTCCATGGTAGTATTCTATTGTCATAATTCATAATGACTTTACCTCCATATTTAGTTTAGAAACCTTTAATTGATGAACCACAATAGTCGCATTCTATAACTTTTCCTAATTCCACCTTGTTATTTCCTCCACAATTTGGACATTTGACTGTAATATACTCTAAATCATTATTGACTTCTTGAATATCACCCTGGGCATTTTGTGTTATATTAGTCGTTGCATTCATAATATCTGAAATGCTTTTATTGCTATTAATAATAATACGGTTTTCACCTCTATTAATATGTGCATTGACAAAATATTTCTTTTGTATCATATAATCTAGTTTTTTTGTTACCAAATCAACCGATTCTCCATTTATTTCTGCTAAATCAGAAATATATCCTGCCGGATTATTTGATAAATGCTGAACATATACTTTAAAATCCTTTACAGACTTCCTTCTTTTTCTTCCTGCCAAAAATAATGCTAAACCCATAGCAAAAAATACTATTGTAGTATAAGATGTACTATCCAATTTCATTTGCCCTGTAATATAAAAAAACAAACTAAATCCTGCCATAACTAAAAAAAATATTCCAAAGATCCATTGAAAAAATCCTATAGTATTACTTGCTACAATAGCTACCTTAGAACGATTCATTTTCTACATTCCTCCTAATTTATTGTTTTTCACTTGTATTTTTCTTCTTTTTATAAGCATCTCAATACTATTAATAATAGCTTTTATACTATCATCATCCATCTCATCCTTTAAAAATTCTTTTTCTAAACATAAAATATTTTCCATAATATCGTTATCTGATGGAACTGCCATTGACACATCACTATATTTTAAATCTTCTTTAATCTTATCTATCTGCTTTTTGTAGTTTTCATCTACATTTATTGTATCTAAACTATTAATCATTTCTTTAACAGTTGATACACCTTCAAGTACTTTTTTATTGTTATTATAAATACTTTTCCCTGCTACTATTAATACTGTTTCTAAAATAACTAACATGACTAGCAAAATAATCTGAATTATAAGAAAAATTTTAGTATTTTGCATGTTTAAAAAAACTAAAGATACTAAAAATGAAACTGCAAAGTATATTACTAATACTGTACCATTACCCGCTCTGGTAATTATCTGCTCACTTTTATTAGCAAGCATTTCAATTAATATTAATCCACCAAATAAAATGAATTCAACGCATAACATAAATGTTAACCCTATCCACTTATATGAGTTCATTCCATTATCATTTGCTATAACAAAAATAATTATTGTGGCAATTATAAATAAAATACCACATATAAGAAAGGCCTTTGCTCTATTATTTAACTTCATTAGTATACCTCCCTATAACTTTTCGCCGCATTCCGGACAGAATTTTGGATTATTTTCTATTACTGCATTACATTTAGAACACTTCTTTGCTACCGGCTCACCACATTCCGGGCAAAACTTTACTCCCTTTGGAATATCTGCATTGCATTTTGGGCATTGCATTGGTAGCTCATAGCCACATTTATCGCATACCTTTGCTCCTTCCGGCATATCAGCTCCGCATTTTGGGCAAGGTATATATTTATTACCACATTCCGGACAAAACTTTACTTTAGAATCAAATTCTGCTCCACATTCTGCACATATAACTTTATTTTCCTTTTTAATACTTTCAGTTTCTTCGGTATCACAACCACAGTTTCCACAGAAACGTTGTCCTTGTGATATTTTAGTGTGGCATTTTGGACACTCTTTTAATGAACCTGATGAAGTGTTTAATTCTTGTGCCAATGAACCAAATGCTCCTCCTACTGTTCCTCCGATACCAACACCCATACCAAGTCCCATGCCGGCTCCCATGATTCCAGATGAAGCTGCTCCTTTATTGGTCGCCGCTCCTTCTAATGTATCAAATGTTCTCTCTTGCTGATAGTTATATCCGATAATATTCATCTCTGCACGCTTAGATAATGCTTCTTTAAGCTTAACTACAGATGGGTCTTCTTCCGGAACACTAATTTCATTAACATAAAATGAAGCTAGATTTATTCCATACTCATTCATAGTTGGCTCAATACGTTCTTTAAGATATGTTGACAATTCATCGATATATGCATTTATCTCTAATAAACTTATTTTCTTATGTATAACATATGAAGATATAGAATCTTTTACCTTTGTTATGTATAAACCTCTAAAATAACTAATAATGCTCTGCTTATCAAATACTTTCATCGTTCCAACTAACTTTACAATGAATTTTTTAGAATCTTCTATCTGAATTCCAAACATTCCGTTTGACCTTACCGGAACGAATACACCATACTTAGGATCTTGAATCTGTATAGGTGTTGCAGTTCCCCATTTAATGTCCAGTGAAAATACTTTGTTTATAAACCATACCTCTGCTTTAAATGGAGATTTTCCACCAAAAGGCAAATTTATAATATTATTCAGTAACGGTATGTTTGCAGTATCTAAGGTATGACGACCACTTTCAAATACGTCTAATGCTTTGCCTCCCTTAAAAAGAACCGCTTCTTGTGATTCATTAACTATAAGCTGTGTCCATGTTCCAAGTTCATCACTTGGGTATTTCCATGCAAAAACATCTGCATCTCCGTCATACTTTATTACATCTATAACTGCCATATTTTCTCTCCTCATTTCTGTACAATTTATAGAAAAATTATACTATATTTATTTTTAATTATCAATTACAAAAAAATTGCTTGAAAGTAAATAGCACTAAAATGTATAAATTTACAGCATATAACACTAAGTGTTATATGCTGTAAATTTATAAAATATGATTATTAAACTTCACCAACGATTATATTGCATTTTCTTGTTCAAATTCACTAATAGCTCTTTCAAACCAAGCTTCTTCGGTAAAAATCGAAATATATTGACTTCTTCCATCAATAGGTTCGTATGAAACTTCTTTTACTTTTGTTGTGTAGGATGTTCTTGTTTCATCTTTATACTCAATCTTTATTAATGCCATCCCCAAAACTTTAAGATTTTCTTTATATACTAGTTTAAGATATGAAACCCTATCATCATATTTATCTCTTTCAAAATTTTCTGAATCATACCAACATATCATTGAACTTCCTGACAAACGCTCTATTTTCTGATTTGTACTGATTTTTAAATTACTTCCTTTCCATATACCTACATTACCATTATCAGTAGAAGCTTCTACATATTGATTTTCATTTTGCAGTTTATATTCTATGCCTATCCCCTTTAACTCATATACTTTCTCATCGTTACTAGATTTTTTATAATCAGCACTATAGTCTTCGGTTATTGTAAATCGACTTTTTTCTGGTACTGTTTCAACCGCTTTTTTTATTTCATACTCATTCATATTATGGCTAAACCATGCATCTGCATATTCTTCAGTTACATTTTGATACTTGTCGTCTATTTTTTTATACTGCACCTCTTTTATTGGTGTAGCATAATAATTCGGAATAAAACCAGCATCATGTACTTCCATATCTTCTTTAATTACCACCAAAGATTGAGCCACTATATGTTCTCCTTCTAGAAAGGTAATATATGCATAGAATATTTTATCCTCTTCTAATAAGTACCCATTTAATTCATCTCCAGGTATCAAATAAATGTTTTTTCTATTCTCTTTATTTACTTCATATTTATTTCCCTCAGTAGGAAAACTATATATATGCCCCTCCTTTGTTGTTAAGCTTATTTCACCACGCACCACTTCTATCTGTGCTTTCTCCCATCCCTCATAATAATCAAAAAGTATTCCTGGTGGCGCAGATAATAATATGCAGTATTCAGTTAATGGTATAACTAGTTTTTCTGTAGGTATACTTTCAACTATTGAACCATGATAAACATTATCTTTTTCATTCTCTGAATCACCTTTTGAGGTTATCATAATTAAAATTATTCCTAATATAGCTATACTTAAAATGCAAATACCCAATATAAAAAAATTTATTTTCTTTTTCATATAATCGCCCTTCTTTTATAATATAATTTAAAACAAATAGAAACTATCCACCTATTTTTCACTCCAGCCCAACATCCTTCCACAATTGTTTCGCATACCACTTCGGTGTATATGCAAGCACTTCATCACAAAATTCACCATTTTCATCATAACTTCCTTTCAATCCATCAAATCCCAACATATAGTTAGCACAAGACACAATAAAACCTTCCATTTTACCATTATTCTCAGATTCGTTTATATAACATAACATATATGGAATAGCCTCTGTTCCTAATTTACTTAGCTTCATATACTCATCCCAATTATCTTCAGGTCTATCAAAACACGAATAAATATTGTCTTTTAACTCTAAGTTGTTAATAATATTATAAATCATACTTTTATATTTATCATCAAGATTTTCAAAAACATTAATATCCAGTTTATCCTGACTAGAATCTATTTTCAAGATATTTTCACCAAATAAATTGCTTGCTACTCGCGTAATAAAACCTATTTTTTTTACATAAAATACTTTTGGTTCTCCATATTGTCCCCCTGAATAATATGCATCATAATTGCTGTGTTCAAACAATTCTTGATCTCCACATTTGGCTGTGACTTTTCCATATGAGACCTTTGCAAAATGTATAATTTTATCTAAACTTTTATCTCTATTTTCATCAGTGCTTGGTTTTCCATATGCTACAATACAATTAATAGTATATTTACTAGTTGCTACATATCCTAGAGCTGCCATAAATGAATTTAATTGACTTACTGTAGGTGAACTTGAATTCCATGGCCAATATTTAGTGTTAGTACCCAAAGCATATCCAAAACAATTCATGTAATTACCAGCAGCTCCCTCCTTTATATAGTCTTTCATATAATTATAGAAAAAAGCATTATTTATTAATTCTCCCTTTTTAGATATTGCCAAATGACAATCTATACCTGTAGTCAACTCTCCACTTACCCTTCGTCTTGTACCATTTTCTGTTACAAAATTATATCTCACTATACATAAATAATATATATTACCGGCTGTCAGATTAACTTCTAGAGCTCCATAATCTTTTAAATTTGTATTTAGGCTAATTGGTTCATCTGAACTTGCTATTAATGTTC
>JAVBUL010000239.1:0-24681 GCA_031555415.1 Lachnospiraceae bacterium
TCCATCATATGGTTTGGAAGAGATCAAATCAGAAGTTCGAAGCATAGAGAGTGCCGTATACAATCCATCCTTCGGTTTGAGAGAGATAAAATCAGAAATCCGAAGCATAGAAAGTGCCGTATATAACTCATCCTTTGGTTTAGAAGAAATCAAATCAGAAGTTCGAAGTATAGAAAGTGCCGTGTACAATTCAACCTTCGGTTTGGAAGAAATCAAATCAGAAGTTCGAAGCATAGAGAGTGCAATATACAATCCGTCGTTTGGTTTATATGAAATCAAGACAGAGATTATAGAAATAATTGATAAATTGAGCAGTCCACAATTCGGTTTGCCTCTATTCGCTATAAAAATGAATGCAATCGAAGCTGCATTAAAAAGTATGCAGGATGATATTGCTGATATAAAGACTAGGGTATAGAAAAAGTTATTGTAGCTATTAAAAAAATATGAGGGGTATCATTTACCATTTTTATGGAACTGATACCCCGTAAAGGAGGATATTTTGATTACTCTAAGTTTATGCATGATTGTAAAAAATGAAGAAGAAACGCTTGGAAGATGCCTAGAAAGCGTAAAAGATATCATGGATGAGATTATTATTGTAGATACGGGGTCTGATGACAATACAAAAAATATCGCAAAGAAATATACAGATTTAATTTATGATTTTGAATGGGTAGATGATTTTTCAGCAGCCAGAAATTATTCCTTTTCAAAAGCAACAAAAGAATATGTCATGTGGATGGACGCTGATGATGTTATTCTTGAAGAAAACAGGATTGAATTAAAAAAGTTAAAAGAAAATTTTAATACGAAAGTAGATACTGTCATCATGAAATACCAGCTCGTTTCGAGAGAAAGCGGAAAAATAGCTACTTACTTTTATAGGGAACGTATTGTTAGAAGAAGCAAAGGGTTTAAATGGTATGATCCAATTCATGAATACATACTGTATAGTGGAACATATATGAAATCCGACATTGCCGTAACTCATATGAAAATGCATCCGCCAACTCGGAGAAATTTAGAGATATTTGAAAATTACATTGCAAAAGGAAATGAACTTAGTGAACGAAACTGGTTTTATTATGCGAGAGAGTTGTTTAATGCAGGTGAAATTGAAAAAGCTTCGGTTTATTACAACAAATTTATTGATACAAATGATGGACTAATCTCTAATTATTTGGATACCTGTATTGAACTTTCCAGTTATTATGATAGCAAAAAAGATGATATAAATAGTATTAAAACCCTTTTGCGTTTCTTTGAAAAGGGAGGTCCACGTGCAGAGATATGCTGTAAACTGGGCTATTATTATAAAGATAGGAAAAATTATCAAAGTGCAATATCGTGGTTTACCATTGCACCACATACATTAAGACCGGAATCTTTAGGCGGTGTTATGCCACATTATTGGGATTATGTTCCCTATATGGAATTGTGCGCATGCTATTATTATATGGGTTTCATTGATGAAGCAATAAAATATAATGAAAAGGCTGCAGAATTTTTCCCTGACGATAAAAAAGTAAGTCACAATCGAATATTTCTTGGTAAAATAAAAGATCATATATTATCTAATAGTTAAAAGGATAAGGTAAACTTCTTTCTTTTATGACCACAGGTTTTCGGAAGTGGATTTTTTCCTTGGTTTGTTTGGTGAAGTGCGTTATAATAAAGTATATGTTTCACGGAAAAGAGGAGAAAGCTTATATGAATATCATTGCTGTAGATGACGAACGTCTAGCACTATCGTCGCTTGAACATTCAATTAAAGAAGTCGCAAAAGATGCTATTATCACCTGCTTCTTAACAGCTAAAGAAGCAATTGAATATGCAAAAGAAAATAATGTAGAAGTTGCATTTTTAGACATACAAATGGGTGATATGAATGGTCTTGCGCTAGCAAAAAAATTAAAAGAGATTAACAGTGTAACAAACGTTATTTTTGTAACTGGATATAGTGACTATATGGATGAAGCTTTCAAAATGTATGCTTCCGGTTATGTATTGAAGCCAATTGACTCCAAACGTGTTAAGGACGAGTTTGAAAACTTACGCAATCCTATTCAGGAGCAAGATAAAGGCATAAGAGTTCAATGCTTTGGGAGTTTTGATGTCTACATTGATGGAAAGCCTATTAGCTTTAAACGTTCCAAAGCCAAAGAAGCATTGGCTTATTTGGTTTGCAAAAAAGGTGCAAATGTAAGTAACCGTGAATTAGCCGCAATACTTTGGGAAGATAAGTCATACAGTCATAGTTTGCAATCACACCTGTATGCCGTGGTTTCTGAAATGATACGTTGTTTGGGTGAGGTTGGTGCGTCGCATATCATTCGTAAGAAGCGAGGGGTATACTCAGTAGATACCACTGCGTTTACTTGTGATTTTTACGGATTTAGAAAAGGTATTACGAAAGATGTCAATCGATATAGTGGAGAATTCATGATACAATATAGTTGGGCTGAATTTATTATTGGAGATTTAAATAGTCAATTATACTAATTCTTAATAATCATAATATAGCGAATTAGTGGACACTCAATAAACCCTCAATCTGAAAAGGTTGAGGGTTTTGTTGTGTTTTTGTTGTATTCGATTCTTATAATAGAGATATATGGTTTATCGTTAAAAAAAGTAATACTTGACGAGATGTTGCTTAATAAAAGGAGGAAAAACATGAGTAAGAAAAGAAAAATAGTATCTTTGGTAATGACATTTTGCATGGTTTTAATGTTATTTCCAGTTATGACAAAATCAGTGAAGGCAGCTGAAAAGGTGAAAAGAACCACTAATCTTAGCTTTTATATGAATCAACATATGAGCATAAGTTATATGTCAACGGATGGAACAGTGAAGACAGCATATACAATTGATGGTGACATTACTGATTCAGCAGAAGGCTGGCAGTGGTATTTAGATGGCAACAGTGAATTGGGCTATGGGCCAAGGACGATTGTATTGGATGGTTTGAATATTGAGACGTCAGCAAATGGTACTGGGTGTATTTCGTTGCCAACTGACGAAACAAATATAGTTATTAAAGGGTCAAATACAATTACAAATACTAGCGGTGCGACCGGTTATACATTCGGTATATATGGCAGCCGTGATATTAATATTTCAGGAACGGGAAGTCTTGAGATTATATTATCATCAGAGTGCGGACTTCAATGCTCAGGTATTATATCAGAGGGGGGTAATGTATCAATAAAAGATGCAACAATTGAAATATCCCAAACGGATGCAAGTGCAAATGTTCCAAGTGATGGTTACTATGGCATTAAAGCAGCAAATATAACAATAGAAGATGCTACCATAAATGCAAGTATAAATGGTGCTGGAAATACTTATGGTCTTAAGGCTCAAAATATGTTAAAACTAAGCGGAACGTCTAGTCTTCGAATAGATGGATCAACAGCAGCGCTCTCTGTCGGAACAGTAGACTTAAGTGATGGTTATCAGGTGCTTGGTAAGGATGGGAATAGCGATTATACTATTCAGGGAGATTTTGATAGTGGATTGTTAGTAGAAGCAAGTGATTTAGCGGTGTCAATTAAAGATGTTAAAATAGATAAAACATACAAGGTTAAATATGATGGAAATGGAAAGAACAGCGGAACTGTACCGGCAGAGGAGACAACATTAGTAATTTCTTCCAATATAACGGTGAAGGATAATACAGGAGAATTCAAGAGGGATGGTTATACTTTTGAAGGTTGGAATACCGTAGCTGATGGAAGTGGAACAAGTTATGCTGCAGGTGATACCTTTAAGCTTTTAAGTGATACTACTTTATATGCTCAATGGAAAGAAGTGCCAAAAGAAACAGACATCATAACGGATGATGAAAATGGAAACGTAAATGGAGGTACAAAAGAAAATACTACAACTCCATCAAAAGGAGAGATACCAAATACTGGAGATGCTTCAATGCTTTTATTATGGCTATTAACATCTATAATAGTAGGTGGGGTTTACATTAGTTTGAAAAAGAAGGCACTAAACATTAAAAAGGATGCTTAAGATATTGCATAAACTAACAAAAGTGGGAATTGGTATTTATGCAAGTTCCCACTAATTTGTTCAAATATTTTGACTTTTTATAGTTTTACAGTATAGAAAAATAAATAAACTGAAAGCGAGGAAGTATAATGAAGAAGTTTTTAAGTTTTATGTTAACAGCTTGCATGATTTTGAGTGCACTGATGTTTTCTGGTATGGCAGTACTTGCTGCCCCTAAACCAGCCGTAGTACCTGTTACTGTGGCAACAATTACACCAGGAGATGGGCAGGTTACGCTTACTTTAACAAATGCAAGGCAAGACAAGGTTTATGCTTATACGATAATGTCAGCTGCTGATGCAGCATCTACGTTTAGTATATATAATGGCAAATCGGGTAACATTCCGGTTGATGGTTTTGAACCTGGGATGGGGTTTTATCTATTTACAGATGAGGCTATTGTTCCTGCAACGAATGGAGAAGAAATTAATATTCTTATATTTGAGTGTTACCCTTTAGAAGTAGTGGGTCAAAATGCCCAACTAGAAGATGTGTATGGTTATCATATACAAGGAATGCAACTTCTTATGACAACTCCTGAGGCAGCAATTCCTCTAACACTTGAATTGATTATTGAAGATAAGCAGTTTGATGGACAAAATACAGCAACGATTACAAGTGCTATGCTAATAGGTGCTACTTCTGGTGATGATGTATCCTTGGCAACACCTTACCCTGAGGCAACCTTTGCTAATAACATTGTTGCAAACGATATTGAAGTGCTCTTTAGTGGTAGCTTTACCCTAACAGGTACTGACTCTGCAAAATATTCTTTAACCCAACCAACAGGAATTAAAGGAAACATTGTGAGTGACAAAGCGAAGGCAGTTATAGAAAAGATTCAGGCGCTGCCGAGTCCTGATAAAATAGTCCTTTCGGACGAAGATGTTATCGTAGCAGCACGTACAAGCTATAACAGCTTGTTTGACAAAGAAAAAGAATTTGTAGGAGATAACAATTTGAACACACTTGTAGGAGCTGAAGATGCACTTGCAGTACTGAAGAATATTCCAGAGACTTCAAATACTCCAAATACTCTAGATGCTTCCGTGCCTATCCTTTGGTGGATTATACTTAGTCTTGCAGCAGGAGCGCTGTGTGTTGTTACAATACAGAAAGAGAAACTCGTGCGTAAATAACAAGCTTTCTGACAAAAGTGGGAATTGGTTTTTAACCAGTTTCCACTTTTGCTATATAAATCAATTGTGATTAAATGGAAATGGTTGGATAATATTGAGAAATGTAGTACAATTAAATTTAGTAAAAAGTGGAAAGATGCGAAGTTGGCTATGTACACCATGAGCCACAGGATAGCGGATGACAAATTTTATGTGGATTAAGGTATTGTGATGATTATGCGAATGATATATAATAATATAACATAAAATAAAAATACTACATACAAAGAATAAAGGATTATTATATAATGAAGAATGTCATATTTAGAACGAAGATTTTAATTTGCATATTAATAGTGGTTGGATTTATAATCAACGCATGGTTAAACTATGCAACAAGTGTAGATGGTTATAAGACGGAAATAGAACATGTATCTACCCTGACATCAGAAGGAATCTACTACCGCATTAAAGCATTATTTACAAAACCAATCAATGTTTCATTAACGATGGCAAATGATAATTTATTAAAGAGCTTACTACTAACAGAATCAGAAAACTTAGATAATGAAGAATATGTAAATATAATAAAAGATTATTTGGACGAATATAAAAAGAAATATTCCTATGATTCTGTATTTCTTGTATCAGAAGAATCAGGAAAATACTATAATTTCAATGGTGTTAACAGGGTGCTAAAGGAAAATAACCCTGAGAACGTGTGGTATTATGAATTTTTGAATTTAGAAGACGATTACACAATAAATATAGATAATGATGAGGCTGCAAGGAATGAAATTACAGTTTTTATTAATTGTCGCATAAAAGATGATAATGGAACTACAATAGGAGTCGTAGGAGTTGGAGTGAATATTGAATCTCTGCAAGAACTGCTTGCTAGTTATGAGCATGAGTTCGGTGTGGAAACGTTTCTTATAGATAGGGGAGGAAAAATTCAGATTTCAAATTCTAAGACAGGATTCCAAAACGTGAACTTGTTTGAGTTTTGCGATTATCCCGAAATGAAAAATGATATTTTAGACAATCCAAATGAAAATAACCAATTTTCTAGCTGGCATACAAAATCCAATCAAAAAGTATATGTAGTTTCCCAGTATATTCCGGAACTGTCATGGCATTTGATTGTAGAGAATGATACAAGTGATTTTATTGAACAAACAAACCAGCAGCTGATAAAAATGCTTTTGATTGCAATGTGTGTTGTAATGGGAACTATGCTGATAATAACACATATAATCAAACATCATAATGGAGAATTAATAACAATAACGGCAGCATTTGAACGCGAGAAATCAGAAGCTTTCCGTAGAGCAACAGAACAGCTTTACGATAATATATATGAAGTTAATATAACTAAAAATTGTGCAGGTGGAGAAAATACAGAGGAATTCTTTGAAAGCATTGGTTTATCAAGAAAAGCACCTCTTCAGGAAGCACTTAATTCAGTTGCAAGAAGGCAGATAAAAGAAGAGTTTAGAGAAGGTTATTTAGAACGTTTTCTACCAGAAAATGTAATACGAGAATATAATAACGGAAATGAAAAAATAAGCTATGAGTTTCAAATGAAAACTGGGGAAGACAGATATGAATGGATATCTATTCAAGGTCATATTTATCATTCGCCGTTAGATGACTGTATTTATATGCTAACTTACCGTAAAAATATCGATGCTGAAAAGTATCAAGAAATGAAAATGCTTAAGATGATTCAGATGGATGCAATGACAAAAGTTTATAATAAGACAACGACTCAGTATTCTATAGATGAAGCGATACTTAAAAATGAAAGGCAAATCTATGCATTCTTCATTTTTGACATTGATAATTTTAAAAAAGTAAATGATAATTATGGGCATGTATTCGGAGACTATGTAATTATCGAATTTGCAAATATATTAAGACATAATTTTAATGAAGAAGGAGATATTGTAGGCCGTATCGGAGGAGACGAATTTGTTGGTTTAACAGTAGTTAAAAGTGAGGAAGAAGCAAGAAATAAAGCACGTAGCATTTCAAAAAAACTAAATATAGAATGTAAGAAAGATAAAATAGTATGTAAAATATCTTCAAGCATTGGTGTTTCTTTATATCCAATGAATGGAAGTGATTATGAAACACTTTATAAAAGTGCAGATATTGCTTTGTATAAGACCAAAGAGAAGGGAAAGAATGGATACACCTTCTTTGGGGAGTAGCATCAAAGTAAAACACCTTTTGTACAGCAAAAAACATAGTACCCCTTTTTCTTATAAAGGGTTTCGCAATTTCCAAACAGACTTTTAAGTTTAGCAAAAGTGCTTTCAGCACCATGCTTTTTTAGCGTTACAATATAGAGTTTTCCGCCATTATTTAAGTGTAAAAGAGAATCCTCATACATTTTATAAGTAATACTCTTTCCTGCATGAATTGGAGGATTTATAGTAATTGTATCAAAAGAACCTGATACACTATCAAAGCAGTTTGATTTAATGACAGTAGAATTAACGTCATTATCTAAACAATTATTTTTGGTTATATCAACAGCTAACTGATTTACATCTGCTTGAGTCAACTGCAGGGAGTAAGTTTTAGCTAAAGTAATCCCTATACATCCATAACCACATCCCATATCAAGTAATGACCCGGAAAGAGGTGGTATAGTATTTAATAAAATATCTGTAGCAGGATCAATGTGATCTTTTGAAAACAAACCTGAATTAGTAGTAAATTCAAATTTGTTATCAGCAAAATGATAAACAATTTTTTTAATATCATCTTTTAATGTATCATCTTCTATAAAGTAATGGCTCATAAATGCGACCTCGTTTTTTAATTTTAGTAAGTATATAGTATCAATATATCAATTTCATATTAGATTTTATAATAGATTTTGGATAATTACAACAATAATTTTAATCACTGCAAGCTAAAAGTTTAGTAAAAAGAAATTGCTGAATGTGATATAATAATAAAATGAAAGTTTGCAACTTGAAGTTGCAATATCTATTAAAAAAGAACTCTAAACTTGGTGGATGGATATTATATAGTTAGTTATAATGTTTTTATCATAAGAAGAGGAGACGAAATTAAATGAGCTTTGGACAAAATTTGCAATTTTTAAGAAAAATGAGAAACAAGATGACACAAGAGGAATTAGCTGAAAAAATGAACGTCAGCAGACAGACAATATCTAAATGGGAACTAGATTCTGTATTCCCTGAAATGGAAAAAGTCATCCATCTTTCTCAATTATTTTCTTGTTCAATTGATGAGCTAATGTTGAGTGATATGGTTTGCTATGATGAAGCATATATCAACATTAGGGTTGAAGAGGTTCCTGCATTTAGATATGTAAAGTATGCAGTAATCAGCGAAAAACCAGAGGATGATGCACTTAAGCATATTTGGGATTGGGCAGTGTCGATGGGAATAGAGAAGCCAGAAATTATTGGTTGGGATTTTCCGTTTTTATCACAAGAACAAATTAATGTATTTCATATGCATGGTTATGAAACAGCATGTATCTTACAAAGTGAAATGAAACAATTAGATTTGCCAATTATTGAACAGAAACAGCAAAAATATGTTGTTATTACTATTAAGGAACCGTTTAAAGCACCTTTTACATTAATCCCAAATGCATACAAAACACTAGGATATTATATTGAAGTAAATGGATTGAGGGGAATAAGGAATAATGGTATTATACCATGCTTTGAAAAGGTATATGAAGAAAATAATATTGCTTTCATGGATGTATATATTGCAATAGAGTAATGTTTGATACTTATTAGTAGGAGGTAAATATCTGTATGGAAAAGACTGCAAGTGAAATACAAAAGGAAAGAACAAAGGAACTAGAGAATAAAGCGATAAATTTAATTGATAAAACAACAGAGTTCACAGTAACATCTATTAATGAGAAGGGATATCCTAGAACGTGCTTGGTATCAAAGGTAAAGAATAATGGATTTACAGATATATATTTTGTTACTTCAAAACGCTCTGAAAAAAATGGAAAGGCTACACATTTTGAGAATAATCAGAAATCAAGTATATGCTATTTTTTAGGTGGTGACAGCGTTACATTGATTGGTAATGTTGAATTTATTGAAGGCAAAGAAAATCAAGAAGAGATTTGGAGCGAACCAGATAGGAGATTCTTTAGTAAGGGACTTGATGATCCAAAATTCCGATTGGTAAAATTTCATACAATAGAAGCTACTTTTTGGATAGAAGGAAAGTTTAGAACCTGCAAGTATAAGTAGTTTAGCGAATGATGAATTAATAAAGATAAAGTATTTCTAATTTAAATAAAGAGTTAATATACTATCATAGATGATAGGGGGATAGTATATGTTTGGACTTTTTTATAAACCAATTACCAATATTTATGAGTGTTCAAGTGCTACAAAGCTAGATAATCAAAAAGTTATTTCGTCTATAGCAGATGAGGGACTTCACGGTATGGGTGTAGCTATAACAGGAGATTCGGAAAAAGGATTTTTCCCAATAAGAACTCATTACAATTATACAGGCTTTGTAAGACAGGATGACTTATTGTTACTATCAGAAAAGTGCATTATAAAATGGGAAGAGTCAAATTTAATGGTAATTGACAATATTTCAGTTGATGTTTTAACCTTGCCAAAAGTTCAGGGCTGCCAAATTACCAGATTAACAAAAGGAGCATTAGTAAAAGTGCTAGAATTTGATGTAGGTAATTCTGGTTGGGCAAGAGTAAAGTTAGCAAATGGTCAAAACGGCTATTTACTAAATCAATTCTTGTCAAAAAAGAAATTCTCTCAGTCGTGTTTATGGAGGGGGCATCTTCCAAAAACCAACATAAAGAAAGAAAATGAATTTCGAGAAAATTTAGTATTAGAGGCAAAGAAATACTTAGGTGTACAGTATTCATGGGGTGGGAAAACGACCTTTGGTATTGATTGCTCCGGTTTAACTTCTATGTGTTATATGTTAAATGGCGTTTTGATTTATCGTGATGCTAGGATTCAAGCAGGGTTTCCAATAAAGGAAATTCCATATTACGAAATGAAAAAGGGAGATTTGTTATATTTTCCCGGACATATAGCAATGTATATTGGAGATGAACAATATATCCATGCTACAGCAAAAATCGGAAGCGGCAGGGTTGTAATTAATAGTTTAAGTCCTGTGGATAATAGTTACTGTGAGGACTTATCAACTAGTTTAACTTCAGTTGGTAGTATTTTTTCGTAATACTTCATAAAAAGGATGGTATTGCATTCTATCACTTGCTGAGTTAGAATAGTGTTAGAAACGATAGAAGTGATAGAAGGAGTGGCTGTATGGAGCTATATGAAAGCGAATCAGTAGAGTTAAAAGAAATTTACACACTCGATTTAAAGAAAGTAGAAGAGGTTTTAGGAAGTGGTACTACTCATGCGATAAATATGCTTAAAGAAATGTTAGAGAAGGATCTGATTATAAAAGTTGGTAAAGGAAGATTAACAAAATATATAATGAAACAATGAGGTTTGTGATGAAAGTAATAGATTTGCACTGTGATACCTTATACGAATTAAATATTGCCCGAAGGAATGGAATAGCAAAGGAATTTGGAAAAAATGATTTGCATATTGATTTAGAAAAACTAAGAAAAGGCAATTACTTGCTTCAATGTTTTGCCATTTATGTAAACATAAAAAAGACAATAAATCCTTCAGTAGAGGCGTTAGAAGAAATAGATATATTTTATCAGATTATGAATGCTTATTCTAATCAGATTGGGCAAGTGAAAGATTATTCTGATATTTTAAATAACGAAAAGATGGGTAAGATTTCAGGAATGCTTACAATGGAAGACGGTGGCAGTTGTTTGGGAAACAAGTCTTTACTTCGTATGTTTTATGAACTAGGTGTGCGAATGATGACGATTACATGGAATTATGAAAATGAGCTTGGATTTCCCAATGTTTTTGAAGAACATAAAGAATGGGGAAATTTGTTTACACCTAATACATCAACAGGCCTAAAGCAAAGAGGAATAGAATTTCTAGAAGAAATGGAACGCATACATATGATAGTAGATGTCTCGCATTTATCAGATGCGGGCTTCTTTGACGTTGCAAAACATACAAAAAGACCATTTATTGCAAGTCATTCAAATGCAAGAACACTTTCACCTCATGTACGAAATTTAACTGATGAGATGCTTCGTATAATTGGAAATCGTGGTGGATTAATAGGAATAAATTATAACGATGCTTTTCTTGATAATAAAAAATCAGAAGAAGATTTTAGAAGTACAGTTAAACTGATTGTAGACCATATTTCATATATAAAAAATGTTGCAGGAATCGAGGCTATAAGTTTAGGCTCTGATTTTGATGGAATATCTTGTGAATTAGAGTTGAAGAATGCGTCATATATGCCGATATTAGTTGGTGAGCTTGAAAAAAGAGGATTTCATGAAGGTGAGATAGAGCAAGTATTTTATAAAAATGCTCTTAAAGTATTTAAAGAATTAATAGATTAATAGTGTGAAAGAACAATAAAATTAAAGAAAGGAAGCCCATATATCAATTCTTTCACATTCTTATTTGGGCAGTTTCGCAAACAAGTTTGCGAAATGCATGGGTATTAAAATGAAATTTGAGATAAGGAAGAATCAATGGAAGTATATTACTACAGTAAGATGAGCAAAACCCAGCAAAACGTATATCATAATATGAAAGTGGGCATTATGGCGTTAGCTCCGTCTTTTCCGGTACCAAAACTAGAGGGTAGCGAACTACAGGAGATTTTCTTTAAATTAAGATTGGACTGTCCAAATATATTCTACGTTGTAGGGTTTAAATATCGTTATTATAAAGATGCAAGTAACGTAGAAGTGATACCGGAATATTTATTTGAAAAGAAGAAGATTAGAGAACATCAGGCAGCAATGGAGGCTAGAATTACGAAGCTTGTTCGTCCGACGGCTGATATGACAGAGTGGGAGAAGGAAGTTTATATTCATGATTTTATCTGCACACATGTAAAGTATGATAAATTGAAAAAACCGTATTCACATGAAATTATCGGTCCGCTAGGGCAAGGAATAGGTGTTTGTGAGGGAATTGCTAAAACGGTAAAGGTTTTGTGTGATGCCTTGGGTATTTGGTGCATCATTGCAGTTTCAGATGCGAATGCCGAAAAAAAGATTAAATATCGTCATGCATGGAATGTAATAAAGGTGGGAGGAAAATTTTATCACTTGGATGTAACATTTGATAATACACTTAGTAGTAGTGATAATATACGTTATGATTATTTTAACCAGAGTGATAAATACCTCTTTAAAGATCATGAACCGGTGATATATGAGGTGCCTTCTTGTGATGATTCAGATCATTTTTATTATAGAGAAAGAAAACTATCCTTTACTAAAATAGAGGATGTTGTAAAAAGAGCAGAACAGGCAGCAAGAAAGGGTACTGCTTTAACCTTTCATTGGAGGGGAGGTTATTTGACGCGGGAAATGTTGTCTGAATTATTAAGCTTACTTGGACAGGCTGCTATGAAAAAGAACAGGCATATTCGTGTGAACTTAAATAGGACACAAGCGATACTGCATGTGATATTTACAGAAAAGATACCTACTGAGGAGTTAGTTATTGAGAGGGTGGATGAAGAAGGTGATATTATTCAATATAGCCAAAGTTCGTCTCCCCAGTATCATGAACTTTTTTAAATAAGCCCTATTTTTGACTGTCTTTTGATTGTCTTGCTTATTTATAATATAATTAAAACATTATATTATGGAGGTTTAAATCTTATGAAAAAGAAACTTTTAAAAGAAACTTTTAACCGCAGTTATGGTTGCAACTATGGTGGTTTCAAACGTTTTTAGCGCATTTGCAACAGAAACTCTTTCTGGAATAGCAAAATGGGATGCAGGGAATCAAACAGGTGCAGAAGCAGAAGTTGATGGAAACGGATCAATTGAGTATACGGTTAAGTGTACAGGTTTAGTTAATGATGAAGCTTTATTTATGATTGAATTATATGATGATTCAGGTCACTTTTTTACAACAGGTACAGATGTAAATGCTTGGTATTTTGGTGTAACAGGCGATGCCATTGTTGGTCTTGTAGATCCATATGTTAGTACGATTGCGAAAGACACGACTTACAAGGTTACAGTTAATCGTAATGAAAATGTATTAACAGTTACTTATTTTGATGTTACAAACGACAAGGAATATGCAGAAATAATTGGTAAAGTTGATACATTTGACGATACACTTAAAGTTCATTTTATGGCTCAAATTGGAACATTTGAAGTAGAATTTGAAGAAATAGTAGAAAATGAGAGTACAAGTGAAACAACAACAGTGGACGATGAAGATAATACAACATTAGACAATGAAGAAGATACAACATTAGGCAGTAAAAGTACAACAACGGTAGCTTCAAATACAGGCGATAATAAAGCTTCAACATTTACATTATTAGCCCTTGCGGTAGTAGGTGCCACATTCATAGTATTAATGTCAAAAAAGAGTAGAGAAACCGAATAAGAATTGTTAAGTCAGATTTTAAGGAACATCCATTTTTTACTAATATCCATATTTTGATTGGAAAACAGTAAAAGTGGATGTTTTTTTGCAATATGGAATTTTTTCTCAGAGTAAGTTCTACGTTGAAGAAGTGCATATGGAGTGCATATGGAGTGCATTGTTTGATATAATTTTCTTAACTACAACTAAAGTAAAAGTAAAGCAGAGTAGGAGGAAAGTTGTATGAAAAGTAGAAGAAGAATAGTGAGTATTATACTGGTTATTTGCATGGTTATATCTATACTTAATGGCATAGAGATAGGTTCTTTTAAGTGGGGAGGAGCAAAGGAAGCGTTTGCAGCAGGTTATTGGGCGAGTTGGCCGGAACTTAATGCAACAGGTACCTTAAATGGAGGTACGTATAAGGTAACCTCATCCAGAGAAATCAATGGAATAAGTACAGCAAGAAATGGATTGACGATTACCGGAAAGGTAACTATTTATATCGAAGAAGGTGTTACACTTACAGTAAACGGTTATGCAGGTTCAGGAACAGCAGGAGGAGGAGCAGGTATTTATCTTCCTAAAAATGCGACACTTATTGTACGGGGTAAAGGTACACTTATTGCTAATGGCGGTGCAGCGGCAGCAGGGACAAATGGATCTAATGGAAGCGTAGGCGAGATAAATACAAGTGCTAAGTTATATTCAGGCGGAAAAGGCGGAACAGGTGGAGCAGGCGGCGGCGGAGCAGGAGCAGGTATCGGTACATCTGGTGGTACAGGAGGAGCAGGCGGAGCAGGCGGTAGTGATACTTCATATTCTATGTCTGATAGTACTCCACAATCAGGACCTCCATCAGGTGCAGCTTTAAAGGGAAATAATGGCGCAAATTCAGCTGAAATGGGAATACTATTTGCAATGGATGAGGTAACTATTGAAGGAAATGAAGGTGCAGCAAAAAGTGGCGGCGGCGGTGGCGGTGCAATGGGCAGTGCTATCTGGGCTACGGTAGACAGTTTAAGATATTCAGCCGGAAATGGCGCGGGTGGCGGCGGCGGTGGCGGCGGTGGCAAGTCATCAGGTATCGGCAGTGGCGGCGGCGGTGGCGCAGGTGGCGGCGGCGGTGGCGCAGGTGGACGTCAGGCTGTAACAACAAGCAATGCATGGAACTTTTCTCATGGCTACGTTGGAATAGGGGGAAATGGCGGAGCCATGTCAGATGTAGATATAAATGGAAAAGGTACCAATGGTTATCGATCAAGTGCAGTAAGGGATCCTGATGGTACAATTAACAATTCATATTCTGCAAATGGCGGAGATACCGGAACAGCGGGTGTAAAAGGAGATAATGGTTTAGTATACAAAACAAATGGTGCCACAGTTGTAGGTGCGGATTCAGTTGTAACCGAGCTTACTAATCCATATGTAATAACATATAACGCAAATGGAGGAAGTTTAGGAGATGTTTTAGCAACTCAAATATGTTATGCAGAAGTACCGGAATATATTACAGGAGAAATTCCAGAAAGAGCTGGATATACTTTTCTTGGATGGTCAAATTCAAACACAAAAACAGTACCGGATTATCAGCCTGGAATAGAATATACAACAGGATTTACGGATGTTACATTGTATGCGATATGGGCGCCACAAAATATTTCAGTAACGAAGACTTTGATAAATGAAAGTATGGCAGATAATGGAAGTATAGTAGACGCACAGACAATAAGCTTAACAAATGGTACATTTGCATCAGATATTAAAAAAGCAGATGTAACAGTTAATAATCTTCCGACAGGCCTTGATTATACAATTATTAGAAACAGTGCAACAAGTTTAAGTATTTATTTTACAGGAAATGCTGCAAATCACACGGGAAATGATAGTATTGTAAATGCCTCGGTTAGCATTTTAGGGAGTAAAATTTTAAATACATATGGAAGAATTTCTTCATCCAATCTTGAAACAGGAAACTTTACATTTAAGTTTATTGATATAGTACCAAGTGTTCCTATATTTTCCAATAATCATGGAGAAACAAATGCTTGGTATGAGGACTTAACTACAACCGGAGTAAAACTTTATTCTACAGTAAATGTAGCGCAGGGGACAATTAAAGAAAGAGGCTTTGTATACAGTCAGTATGCAACGCAGTCTTCACCTGCAATTGGAAAGAATGGAGTTACAAAAGTAGCAGCAGGTTCAGGTGAAGGAACATTTATTACTAGTTTAAGTAACCTTTCAACAGGAACACAATATGCATTTGCAGCTTATGCAATTACAGATAGTGGTATATTTTACAGTGGTTATTCTACATTTGTTCCGGCAACTAAGTGTACAATGGGAACAACTTCCATTTTACCTATTTCACAAACAACAGCTAATATATTATCGAATGTTGTGTCAAACGGAGGAATGCCAGTTATTGACATGGGTATTGTATACTCTAAATCACCCAACCCAGTCATTGGCGGAGAGGGTGTAACAAAAGTACAGGTAAATACAAATGCAATTGGTTCTTTTTCGGTACAGCTTGATGACTTAACTCCGGGAACCGTTTATTATGTACGTAGTTATGCTACAAACGGGGCAGGAACAGCATATGGTTCGGTTGTGACAATGAATACACTTGATACAAATTTAACAGCAGACTCATATTTAAAAACCTTGGATACAAAGAGCAGTTGTACATTGATACCAGGGTTTAATAAAGATGTACATTCATACTTAGTAACAGTACCAAATAGCAGAAATAATATTCAGCTTATTCCTACGGCAGTAGATTCAAGAGCAACTATTAATATTCGTACAGATGACCCTGACTTAGCTATTAATGGAAGTATAGGAAATGGAAAACAAGCGACAATTACAGGCTATAAGGTAGGAGAAATAAAAGTTGTTTATGTGGATGTTACTATAAATGGACAGACAAGAACATATATTTTGAACATGATTAAGCAGGCATCGAATGTTGCAGAGCCGATTAATATTACATTAAGTGATTCTTTGGATTCAACAACAATAAATATGTCACCTTCCTTTGATCCGGACAAGGGTACATTCACAGCTACTGTACCAAGTTCTACAACATCTGTTACGGTTAATGTCAATAAGGGTACAAATGTAGGAATCACAACGGAGATTAATGGGAATGCCATAAATGATTCAGATGCTATATCTGCAATAGATACAGTTGCGTTATCGGGTGCATTAACTACAATAACAGTTAAAACAAAATCAGAGGATGGAAAGACTACAAAAACATATAGTATATTAATTATTCGCCCATCTTCAAATAATGCAACCTTGAATGGTTTGACAGCAGGAGATGGAGAGGGTGGAATTTATAATAATTACGAGGTTTCTCCGATACCATTTAACAGTTTACAAATGACATACAATGTAACAGTTCCTAATCAAGCATCTCAAGTTTATTTAGTACCAACACTAACTGATTCAGGAGCAAGTATTGCATCAGTCAGAGGAGTATCAGGAACAGGTGCGGAACTAGATATAAATGCATCATCTCCATATCTTGTTAAGGGCTTGACATCAGGAAATAATTTAATTTATATGACGACTGTTTCTCAGGATGGCAGTAATACTTGTACTTATACGATAATTGTGACAAGACAGCCATCAGATGTAGCAGATATGAATGGGCTTATAGTTGAAGAAACAGCTAGCAGCAGTCAATTAACATTAATACCGGGATTTGATAATAGAATAACAGCATATACAGTAATCACAGATAATACGGTTGACAGTGTAACTGTTAAACCACAAAAAAGTGATATAGATTCAACAATCTATTTTGATGATGATATGGATTTGTCAAATGGATACTTAGAGAAAATTGATGAGTATGATTTACATTTGAACCCCGGAAATAATGAAATATATATTCATGTACAAGCTGAAGATGGTGAAACAATAAAAACGACAATAGTAAATGTAATTAAACAAGTATCAGCAAATGCAAATTTATCATCACTTACAATGACTGATGCCGGAGCTGCTATTTTGTCGCCTAACTTCCAAAAATATCAGAGCAACTATAGTACAGTTGTAGGTAGTGGTATTTCAAGTATAAGCCTAAATGCTGTACCGGAAGATTCAAATGCAACAGTAACACTAAACGGAGTAGAAGTTACAGGAAATATAAAAGTTTCACTTAATTTGGGCGTGAATACATTTATTTATGAAGTTACGGCACAGGATGGCGTAACCAAGAAGCAGTATAGTTTAAGTGTTATTAGAATGGCATCAAGTGATGCTGATTTGAAAGATTTGAATTTTTCGCCGGGCGGTTTGACTGCTATTGTTAACGAGGACACAGGAGCCTGTTTTGATTCAAGCATATCGGCTTACTATGAAGTAGTTGGTAATGATGTAGAAAATATATCTGTATGGGCAGAACCACATGATCCAAATGCTACAGTATATATTAATGGTAGTAAAATAGGAACAAAGAACATTGTCTTAGAAGAGGGAGAGAATGTTATTAATGTTCAAGTAGTGGCACAAGATGGTTTTACAACTAAGGAGTATGAACTTGTGGTACTCCGTTCATTTTCAGGAGATTGCTCTCTTGAAAGCCTTACAGCAAGTAATTTATTAGCTCCGGGAATGGTACCTTCTTTTGATAAAGATGTTCTATATTATACAGCATCTGTAGATAGTGCTACAGAAATAACATCTATTACAGCGATTGCAGAAAATGAACAGGCCGGAATAGTGATTAAAAAGAATGGGGAAATTGTAGAAGATGAAGCGGAAGTTTCATTAGACAAAGGTTCTAATGTTATCACGGTGGAAGTAACTGCCGGAGATGGCTCTATGAGAGTTTATACATTGGAGATTATAAGAGGTTTGGACAGTAATGCGAATTTAAAGAGCCTTACTTCGGATATAGGTACGCTATCACCGATATTTAATCCTAGTGTAACGGATTATACCATTAGTGTGGAAGATACAGTTACAGATATTAACTTGGAAGCTCTGGCGGAATCAGATGAAGCTAATGTATCTATAAGCGGGCCGTCACCTCTTGAATATGGAAATAATGAATTTACAATTACAGTAACGGCAGAAGATGGAACAACAATAAAAACGTATACAGTAAATGTATATCGTGAGGAAAAGGTTTATGATCCATCTCTATTAAGCTTATCCATAAATCAAGGAACAATTTCACCTACATTTACAGGAGAAGTATACGTATATTCAGCAGATGTGGGACAGGGAATTGCAAATGTAAATGTTGATCCGGTAGCATTAGAAACAACTACTCAGATATCAATAAATGGAATCTCCTATGAGAGTCTGGGAGGAATTGACGTTGAATTATTGCCGGGAGAAAATTTGATTTCGATTGTAACATATACTCCTGATAATCAGACCATAACATATAATTTGACAATGAATGCACCGGGAGCACTTGGAGGTTCAGTTGCTTTGGCGGGAGGACCAGAGGTATCCAGTATACTTACAGCGGATGCAAGCAATGTGACTGGAAATACAGGTACATTACATTATCAGTGGAAATCAAATGGAATAGATGTAGGAAGCGATTCACCTACATATACAACAGTAAAGAACGATGTTGGAAAAACTATTACATGTGTAGTTACAAGTTCTGAGGAAAATGGTTCTATTACATCACAAGGTATAGTAATAAAGAAAAAAGCAGGTCCAGGAAAACCGGATGTAACAGGAGATGATGTTAATAATTCAATAAACGGAATAGCTAGTACAATGGAATTTTCAACAGATGAAGGAGTTACATGGACTAAGTATGATGGAAGCAATCTTCCGGATTTGAGCGGAGAGCTTGATATATTGGTTCGTATAGCAGAAACAGATGATACATATGCAGGTGAAGCAGAAATTATTCACTTTGATGTAGCAGGAGAACTTGGAGGAACTGCTTCTATTGGTGGTGTACATAAATATAATCAAACGCTTACTCTTGATATAAGTAATTTAACACCATACATAGGAACTCTTCATTATCAATGGAAGGCAGATGGGGTTGATATTGGAACAAACTCGATTACATATGCTATTCAAGTAGGAGATATTGGAAAAATAATAACTTGTGTAATTACTAGTAATTATGAAACAGGCTCAGTTACAGCAACAGGACAAAGAGTTGCAAAAGCAGATGGGCCCTCAGCACCAAATGTAACAGGAAATGATAATACTAATATTTTAAATGGCATTGATAACACTATGGAATTTTCGACTGATGGAGGAACTACATGGACTACTTATGATGGCTCTAATCTTCCTTTGTTAAACGGAGATATTACAATAAAAGTACGTATAAAAGAGACAGATACCACCTACGCAAGTGCAGCGGTATCAATTAATTTTACAATTGGCAATTTAGGCGGTGCATTAACAATCAGTGGAAATAGTGTATATGGAAATACTATAACAGCAGATACAAGTATGATTACCGGAAACTCAGGCGTGTTACATTATGAATGGCTTGTTGACGGGGTGACTGTAGGTACAGATACAAATACCTATTTATCTGTATTATCAGATATAGGAAAAACAATTACTTGTAAGGTAACTAGTTCAGTAGAATATGGAACTATTACATCGTCGGGCATTAAGGTTACAAAGAAGACAGGACCGGCAGCACCGAATGTAATAGGTGATGATGATGAAAATACCTTAGACGGTATAGACAATACTATGGAATTTTCAACAGATGGAGGAGTTACATGGACTGCTTATGATGGAAATAATCTTCCTATGTTAGATGGAGATATTACAATAATCATACGTGTAAAGGAAACTGATACAACATATGCAGGAGCAACAAAAACTATTGATTTTACCATTCCTTATATAGAAGGTTCATTAACAATAAGTGGAGAGAGTGTTTATGGAAATGCTATTACAGCAGATACAAGTATGATTACAGGAAACACAGGTGTGCTTCACTACGAATGGTATGCTGATGGTGTGAAGGTAGGCACTGACTCAAATACTTATATAACAACTGCATCAGACATAGGAAAAACAATTGTTTGTAAGGTAACAAGTTCAGCAGAACATGGAGTAATCACATCTTCAGGAATCCTAATTACAAAAGCACAAGGACCGGGAGTACCTGATGTAACAAGTGATGATTATACCAATATTTTAACAGGTATGGATGCAACTATGGAATATTCAATAGATGGTGGAAATACGTGGATTAAATATAATGGAAATAATCTTCCTGATTTAAGTGGTGCACTTACAATATGGATTCGCTATGCAGAAACAGATACATCATACGCAGGTGAAATATTAGTAATTGACTTTACCAGTACAGTAATTCCATCTGAAAGTATACAACAAACAAAAGAGTATACATATGGAATAGGAAAGATAGTATTAATTATAGAAGAACATGAAAATCAGGAAATGACAGCTTCTGTTGTAGACACGAAAGCAACTATTTTGGCTATATTAAGTGACGAGGATTTAAGGCGTGTAGCGCAAGGTGAAATAGTAGAAATAAAAATTGATGTTCGTCATATTAGGGGGCAACAAGAAATAGATATGGCTGATAAGGGGATTGTAGAAAATTATCTTGCAGCACAAGAACTTAAACTGGGTGCATATATTGATATTTCAATGCAATTTAGATTTGGTGATGGAGAATGGACGCTGGTACATGAAGCAAATGAGGAGATTAAACTTAATATTACAATACCAAGTGATTTGCAAATATCAGATGCAGAGTATTATATACTAAGAGTACATAATGGAAATCTAGATGTTTTAAATGATGAGGATAGTGAAGAAAATACAGTGACAATTAGTACAAAGCTGTTTTCAACATATGCACTTGCATATAGCATAGAAGAAAATGAGTCACCACAAACTGTTGATAATCAACCACAAACAGGTGACAACCTATCAGATTTCTGGGTTTATGCAATACTTATATCATTAAGTGGATTTGTGATTTTTGCATCAGGTAAAAAAAGATACAATAGATAATGTAAAAAAGAGAATATGGTAACAGCAAAAAACACAGCTTTCGCTGTGTCCTTGCTGTTATTAAGCTTGTGAAAATTCGTCTTTAGATACTGAGCAAAGAGGACATGCAAAATCCTCAGGAAGATCTTCCCATTTTGTGCCGGCAGCTATTCCGTTATCAGGATCGCCTGCTTCTTCGTCGTATTCATAACCGCAAACATTACATACATACTTCATTATATTTATTCTCCTTTTCAAATAATATTTATTTTATAGTTTCTATTATAGCAGAAACCATAGAATCTATTTCTTCAAGCTGTGACTTCTTCAAAGAAGATTTTAAGCTTATAGTGTTTTCAATAAAAGTAATATTTTTACACTTTTCAAACTCGGCACGGATAAGCTTTCCGCTTGTGGCTGCCCAAGAACCATTTTCTATAATTGCTACATGTCTGTTTTGAATATTATGTGCAACAAGGTCATTTATCAAAGTTTCCATATTAACGAAGATTCCTGCATTATATGTTGTTGAAGCAAATACAAAATGGCTATATCTAAATGCTTCAGAAATAATATTAGAAGCAGGTGTTACAGAAACATCAAACATAACAGTTTTTATACCTTTTTCACGAAGTCTGCAAGATAGAATTTCTGCAGCATTTTCGGTATTGCCATATACAGAAGCATATGCAATCATAACAGCATTTTCTTCAGGAGTGTAGCTACTCCATTTATCGTATAAAGAAATATAATCAGTGATATCTTCTCGCCATACAAAACCATGAAGTGGGCATATCATTTTGATTTCAACATCTGCTGCCTTTTTAAGGAGAGCTTGAACCTGTGGGCCGTACTTTCCAACAATGTTTGTATAATAACGTCTTGCTTCATCAAGATAATCACGATTAAAGTCAACTTCATCAGCAAACAATGCACCATTAAGAGCGCCGAATGTACCAAAGGCATCTGCAGAGAATAAAATTTTATCAGTGGTATCATAGCTTACCATAACTTCAGGCCAGTGTACCATCGGAGCCATTAAAAAGGTAAGATTATGTTTACCTGTATTTAATACATCTCCTTCTTTAACAATTATGGCATTTTCTTCGATATCATAATCAAAAAACTGTTTAATCATAGATGCTATTTTTGCATTACATACAAATTTAACATCAGGGTATCTATCTACAAGCTGTGAAATAGCAAAAGAATGGTCTGGCTCCATATGATGAACTACCAAATAATCAAGCTTTCTGTCACCAAGAACTTCAGCAATATTTTCAAAAAATACCTGTGTGACTGCTTTATCAACAGTATCAAACAACACGGTTTTTTCGTCTATCAAAAGATAAGAATTGTATGAAACACCCGCAGGAACAGAGTATACACCTTCAAACATTGCAAGTCTGCGGTCATTTCCACCAACCCAAGTTAAATCATCAGTCACTTTTCTATAACAATACATAATCGTCCTCTTTTCTTTTTAACACATTTTAGCATTGCTACAAGCAAAAATCAATGAATTCTTTCTTAAATAATAAGGTATATAATTAAGATTTCTTATATATTTTGTCTTTCAACAATTCAAAAGGAATGGCATTTACAAAAATAGCAATTAAAATACCTATAAAAGTAAATAAAAAAACGGGACTAAGCAAAAAATAAAACATATTCTTATTTGTCTCAAAACCATTATACTGTGCAATCATTTTTAAAAGAATAATACATGTTGTGGGAATCATCGCCGGATATTTAAAAAGACGGCAAAAATATAATACAATGAAAACTGCAATTAATATAAGTATAAATTCTACAATATGAGTATACTTAGTAGTCAAGTTACATATTTCAACTACTAAAAAGCCTAATAAGCCTCCTAGAAGTGTTCCGAGAAAAGTACTGTATCCAATGGAAACAGTTGTTTTAAAATCTTTTTGTATACAAGTAACAACAGCTATTCCGCAAAAAAATATAGCTGTAGAATCATGGAATGTATATGAAATAATTACACTTATAAAGATAGCGAGGGTAGTTTTGAAGGCACGCAGACCAAGACTATAATTTGGGGTTATATTATGGTTTTTAATCTTTTTAATAACTTTTCCACCAATGTGAGGTACTTTATAATTGTTTTTGTGAAGATGTATTAAACGATTAATAAGATAAGCCGAACCAATCCCAAGTAATGTATACGTAACACGTTCTGATACATAATGCCATGCTGTATAAATTCCCTCTTTCCCTGTATGGTTTGAGATGACATTTAAAAATACAACACAATTTATAAATGTTGAATCAGATATACCTAAAAAATTAGATAAATAAATAGCAAGCATGGAAAATAAAGCGATAATAATAGAATTCATTCCAATTAAGTCGTAAGGAATAAGAGTACAGGTTAGTATAGTCACTATTCCTATAAAACCACCGATTAATGTTCCTAGAAAACGATAACCTCCGGATTTCAGCGTATGTTCATATGTATGCTGCATACAAACGATAGCAGCTACGCCGCCAAAGAATATAACATTATGATTTTCAGTCAAATATGCGGCTATAATACAAATACCAACAGCAATTAAAGTTTTAACAATAATATAATCTATTTTAAAATTTAAATGTTTAAAGCTCAAAAGAATCCTCCAAATGGTAATATTGACAACCGTTCAATATTACACGTAAAAGTGTATATCTGTCAATAGAATTTGACCGAAAAGCTATTAAGTGATAAAATTATAAAAAGCTAAAGAAATCATGAGGAGTTAGATTTTATATGAAAGCGGAAGAAAGAGAAAAATATAAAAAGAAAAGAATTTTTGAAATCATTCAAATAGGTAAAGAAACAGATTTTGCAAGCCGTGCATTTGACTTTGTAGTGGTGGTACTTGTTTTAGTCAGTATAATACTTACTGTTTGCTATACATTTGATGAGTTAGAGTCTTATTTTAATATATTATATTTAATTGAGTTAGTTACGATAA
>JAVBUL010000199.1:0-11742 GCA_031555415.1 Lachnospiraceae bacterium
TAAATGTGAAATATTGTCAAGTCTATACAATTAAAAAAAATTAGAAAAAATTAAAAAAAAGCTTGCGTTTTTCTGAATCTATGATATTATAGTTTTACGTGGTGGACAAATGTCCGCGACACACAAACAATAAAAAAGAAAAGGAATGAGAAATTATGAGTAAAAAATTAAGAGTCGGAATATTAGGTGCAACAGGAATGGTAGGACAACGTTTTATTTCACTACTTGAAGATCATCCTTGGTTTGAAGTGGTTGCAGTAGCAGCAAGCCCACGTTCAGCTGGTAAAACATATGAGGAAGCAGTTGGCGATAGATGGAAAATGACAAAGGCAATGCCTGAAGCAGTTAAAAAGCTTTCAGTAATGAATGTAAATGAAGTAGAAAAAGTTGCAGCAGAAGTTGATTTTGTATTTAGTGCAGTAGATATGACAAAAGATGAAATCAAGGCTATTGAAGATGCATATGCTAAGACAGAGACACCAGTTGTATCAAATAACAGTGCACATAGATGGACACCAGATGTTCCAATGGTAGTTCCAGAAATTAACCCAGAACACTTTGATGTAATAAAGTATCAGAAAGAAAGACTTGGTACAACAAAAGGCTTTGTAGCAGTTAAGCCAAATTGTTCAATTCAAAGCTATGCACCAATACTTACAGCATGGAAAGAGTTTGAGCCTGTAGAAGTTGTAGCTACTACATATCAAGCTATTTCAGGAGCAGGAAAAACATTTAAGGATTGGCCAGAAATGGTAGAAAATATTATCCCATTTATTGGTGGAGAAGAAGAAAAGAGTGAGCAAGAGCCACTTAGACTTTGGGGTAAAGTTGAAGATGGTGTTATAAAGAAAGCTGAAGGCCCTGCTATTACAACACAGTGTATAAGAGTTCCTGTTCTTGACGGACACACAGCGGCAGTATTTGTTAAATTTAATAAGAAACCAACAAAGGAACAATTACTTGAAAAACTTGCACAGTTTAAGGGATTACCTCAAGAACTTGACCTTCCAAGTGCTCCAAAGCAGTTCATTCAGTATCTTGAAGAAGATAACAGACCACAGGTAAAGATGGATGTTGATTTTGAAAATGGAATGGGCGTATCAGTTGGAAGACTTAGAGAAGATTCAATATATGATTTTAAATTTGTTGGATTATCACATAATACAGTTCGTGGAGCAGCAGGCGGAGCAATCCTTTCAGCAGAGTTATTAAAGGCTCTTGGATATATAGAAGCTAAATAAAAAAGCCTCGCACAGTTTCCTATTAACTTTGCAAGAATAATCGATTCAGCTAAAGCTGAAAAATATACTTTAGTGAAAAAAATACCACAGTAAAATTCTTTTTAGAAATTGCTGTGGTATTATTGATTTTTTTGGGAAAATCTAATAGAATAGTAATTGCGTATAAATAAAAAAACTAAGTATTTTATAATAGGGGTAGTATGATGAATAAAAAAATAGAGATAATATTTTGTATGTGCGCAATAATTCTAGCTGGATGTGGGAAGGATGATAAGACAGAACCCACAAAAGAAGATAATGGCACAGCTTTTAGTATAGAAGTAACTAATGAATCAAGTGACAAAGATACTACGATGGATGATATTTCAACAGCAGAAAGTTCTTCAAGTATAGAAGAGTCATCGCAAACACAACAACCTACAACAGTTGCTGAAGTAATAGGAGCAAGTGATTTTTCAGGTGCAGCATTTATTGGAGACTCTAGGACACAAGGATTAGATGTATATGGAGCAACAATAGGAGCTGATTTTTATGCGGCAAAGGGAGCAACAGTAAATGAAATGCTTTCTAAACCTGTAATAGAATTAAAAAACGGTGAAAAAAAGATGTTAATAGAGGCTATGGCTGGTCATAATTACGAGCAGATTTATATAATGCTAGGAATTAATGAAGTGGGATGGCCAAGTACAGAAACCTTTGGTAAATATTATATTGAAATAGTAAATCAAGTTAAAACAAAATATCCGAATGCAAAGATATATATACAAGGAATTTTTCCGATGGTAGAGGCAAGAACAGATGCTGTTTATAATAACAGCAAAATAGCACTGTTTAACGAGGAAGTAAAAAGAGTAGCAGCAACCACACAAACAGAATATATAGATATATCTCCGGCATTAGTGGATGCTACAGGAACATTGCCGACAGAGGCTAGTAATGATGGAATACATTTGAATAAAGTTTATTGTGCGAAGTGGGCTAAATATTTGTATGAGAAAACAAGAAAGGCAAATTAGAGGGAAAATAATAATGAATATAAATATAAAGAAATTAACTGTATTAGGAATGTTTGGAATAATGAGCTTAGGACTAACAGCATGTTCTGGTTCGGACAGCGAAGAACCTTCTACTAAGAAAGTGATAGTGAAGGATGTTGATATAAATGAGGTGGCAAACAAAGTTAAGGAAGCATATGGGCAGGATTATATACCAGATATGGAATATGACAAGGTTGATTTAGAGGTGACATTTGGAATAGAAGAAGATATGTATGATGCTATTGTGGCAGAAGGTCCTATTGTGGCATTTAATATTGATACATTTATTGCAGTAAAGGCGAAAGAAGGTATGGCAGATAAGGTGGAGAAAGCACTTGAAAATTATAAAGAATATCTTATAAATGAAGGTGCACTTTATCCGGCAAATGTATGTAAAATACAGGCGGCAAAGGTGTTAAGATATGGGGATTATGTTTTCTTTACTTGTTTGGGAGTTATACCTCAATCTATGAGTGATAAAAGTGATGAGGAAATCGTTGACTATGCAAAGGAGCAGAATCAAAAATCAATAAATGCTATAGAATCTTTTTTTGAAGAATAAAATAATATAAGAAGAACGGAATATAAAAAGATGGTATTTTCAAGTTTGTTATTTTTATTTAGATTTTTACCAATAGTGGTATTATTATATTATATCACACCTCGTAAATATAAAAATTTTGTATTATTTGCCTCCAGTTTGTTGTTTTACAGCTGGGGCGAACCTATTTATGTACTTCTTATGCTTTTTTCTACATTGGTGGATTTTGTACATGGTAAGCTGGTTTATAAGTTTAAAAGTACTAATCAGATGACTAAAGCAAAGCTGGCACTTACATCTTCAGTTGTAATAAATCTAGGATTACTAGGTTTTTTTAAGTATGCAGATTTTTTTATTGGTTCAATTAATAATGTTTTTGGGCTTGATATAGCATTTTTAAATGTTGCACTACCAATAGGAATATCCTTTTATACTTTTCAAACCATGTCATATAGCTTAGATATTTATATGAGTGATGAAAAGCCACAGAATAATATTATATCCTTTGGAACATATGTCGCCTTATTTCCACAGCTTATTGCAGGACCTATAGTTAGGTATAATCAGATAGCATACGAGCTTGAGAATAGAAAAGAAAATTTTGATGATTTCTTTATTGGAATTAGATATTTTATAATAGGTATGGGGAAAAAGGTACTTTTAGCAAATAATATTGGTGTTATTTGGGAAGTTATAAATTCTACAGACATTTCAAAACTTTCAACAGTAACTGTTTGGATTGGAATTATATCATATGCTTTTCAAATATATTTTGATTTTTCTGGATATTCTGATATGGCAATAGGACTTGGAAGGATGTTTGGTTTTAAGTTTCCGATTAATTTTAATTATCCATATATATCAAAAAGTATAACAGAGTTTTGGAGAAGATGGCATATATCCCTAAGTACTTGGTTTAAAGAATATCTGTACATACCACTGGGTGGTAATAGATGTAGTACAATAAAAAATTATAGAAACATTTTTATTGTGTGGTTCTTAACTGGTCTTTGGCATGGTGCCGCCTATAATTTTATATTGTGGGGAATATATTTTGCTATAATACTTATGGCAGAAAAAGCATTTATGTTAAAGGTATTAGAAAAGATACCAGCATTCTTTAGACATATATATGCAATTTTATTTATTTTGATAGGCTGGGTTATTTTCTTTGACTTTCATTCAGTAGCAGATATTTTTGCATATATAGGAGCAATGTTTGGAATTGGAACATCGTCTTTTATGGATATGCCTACTTTATATTTGTTAAAAGAAAATATAATTATGTTTTTGATATTAATACTTGCATCTACTCCAATACCAAAACTAGTAGTAAATAAAATATTTTTATTATTTCAAAATAGAAGTAATGTTTTTGGAAGCAGTATTCCTTATATAATGGAAAATGGATTTAATATCTTGATTTTAGTAGTATCTACAGCATATCTTGTGGATTCATCATATAATCCTTTTCTATATTTTAAATTCTAAGAAAGGTATAAGATTAAAGTGGCTAAGAAAATAACAGTAGTTTTATTTCTTTTAATGATATATGGTATGACTATATTTTCCTTTATAAAAAAAGAGGATAGATATTCTGAAACGGAAAATAGACCTTTAAAAAGGTTGCCTACTTTTAGTGCAGATACATTTTTTAGAGGAGAATTTTCGGAGGACTATGAGGAATATATAAAGGATCAGTTTCCTTGGAGAGATGGATTTGTTGAACTTAAAACATATTGCGAAATAGGACTTGGAAAAACAAGTATAAAGGATATCTTTTTAGGAAAAGATTCGTATTTAATTGAAAATCATAAAAAAGAGAATTATGAAAGTGAAAAGGCAATTAAAAATAAAGATGCGATTATATCTTTTATAAATAGATGGGTACAAAAACTGGGAGAAGACAGAGTATCTGTATTGCTAGCACCTACAGCACAAAGTATTTTAACTGATAAGTTACCGGTTTTTGCTGAACCATATGATCAGAACGATTACCTAAATCTTTTTAAAAATGATATTAGTGATAAGGTTTTAATAGATATATACAGTAAATTAAAAGAAAATAAGGATGAATATATTTATTATAGAACGGATCATCACTGGACAACTTATGGGGCATTTCTTGCTTATGAAAAGTGGTGTGAAGTTAAGGGATATGAGCCACATGATATAACGGATTATAATATAGAGAAAGCGAGCGATGAATTTTTAGGGACAATCCATTCAAAGCTTAATATATCGGCTAAGGCGGATACAATTGAGTTTTATAGTCTTAAAGACTATGATTTATCGGTTATCTATAATATGAGTGATAATGTGACAGATACCTTGTTTGATAAATCATACTTAAAATCAAAAGATAAATACTCAAGTTTTTTTGGAGGAAATCCCGGTATTGTTGAAATAAAGTCAAAGGGTTACAAAGAGAAAGGTGATGATAGAGTATTATTATTAATAAAGGATTCTTATGCAAATTGTTTTGCACCATTATTAGTAGATATGTATGATGAAATTTATATAGTGGATTTAAGATACTTCAATATGAAAATAGATAAATTCATTGAGGAATATGATGTTACAGATGTTATGTTGTTATATAATGTAGACACACTTACAAGTGATGCTTATATAGGAAAAATAAAATAAAGAGGTGACTTATGATAAATTATTTAATTGAAAATGAAGCATTAATAGCTTTTGCAGGTATAATGATGGGATTTTTACTTACTTGTATTTTTACAAAAACCTGTATGGGTTATTTACCAAAGGATGTAGGTAGAGATTTTGCACATGATGGAAAACTCTCAGCAGGAAAGCCAAGAGGAGCAGGATTTATTTTTATATTGGTTTTTATAGCTGCAGGATTATTGTTTGGGGTGGTAAATAGGGAAAATGTAATATATATAGTATTAGTGGCGGCAGCTATGATAACAGGCTTTTTGGATGATTGTGCAAAGACACCTTGGGATGAATATAAAAAGGGCTTTTTAGACCTTGTAATAGCAGTAATGGTAGCTATTACATTTCTGAACTTTAATTCAAATGAAATATATTTAGTAAGCATTGATAAGTTTGTTGTAGTTCCAGAGGTTCTGTTTGGAATATTGACAGTAGTACTTGTTTGGGTATCAATCAATGTAACAAATTGTTCTGATGGTGTGGATTCTTTATCCGGAACACTTACTATTATAACATTAGCTACGATTTATATTATTGATGGTATTATGAACACTGAAAGCGATTTTTCGTATCTTACACTTCTAATGATTGTTTGCATATTAGGATATTTATGGTTTAATGCAACTCCAAGCATACTAATGATGGGTGACGCTGGTTCTAGAGCAATGGGACTATTTATTGCAATCGCAGTATTAAAGACTGGAAGCCCTTTGATATACATACTAGTAGCAATAGTGCTTATTTTAGACGGAGGTCTTGGACTTGTAAAGGTGGCATTGCTTAGATTTTTAAAGATAAAGATTTTAAAGAATACAAGGACACCTCTACATGATCATGTAAGAAAAGTATGGGGCTGGTCAAATACACATACGGTATTTAGATTTGCTATTATTCAAATAGTGGTAGCAATTGCTACAGTGTATTTGTATATGTCTAAGTAGGTTTTAGAAAGGAATAGGGATATGAAGGATACAGCAATTGAAATGGCAAAAAGCATTGCATTACTTAGAGAATATAATAAGGCTTTTACATTTTAAAACTTTTTTAAAAAAATCAAAAAAAACACTTGCATTTTCAAAAATTTTTGATATACTAATCAAGTGTTATATGGCTCATTGGTCAAGCGGTTAAGACGCCGCCCTCTCACGGCGGAAACAGGGGTTCGATTCCCCTATGAGCTGTTATTAAAGCCTTAAAATCCTTTGATTGTTGGATTTTAAGGCTTTTGTTGTATATATGCAATAACTTTTGTTGGAAAGTTGTTCAAACTCAAACCATTATTGATGGTGCGATTGTGAATGGGGTAGCTGTAAACGACATTCAAACAGTACTAAATTTAAGGGATGCATGGAAATATTGTATTAATTCAATTGATGAACCATTAAACTTAGAATATATATGTAAAATAAATGAGTATGTATCTAGGAATGAAAGCTTACAGTGGGGTGTTTTAAGAACCGGAACTGTAGGAGTAGGTGAATTTATGCCTACACTTCCTGTTAAAGAAGTTGTATTAGACCATTGTTGCGAGTAAAATCTTGATTCAAGCAGGAGAAGGTGTTTTGACGATTGGAAAAGAGAAAAACGCTAAATATAAATAAAAAGCTTGCAATTAACATAATTTGGTGATAAACTAAACATTATGATATTGTAACTGTTAATTAAGAGTGGGCATACGCCCACTCTTAATTCTTTGATTTGCAATATAAGTAAAGGTAAAATGGAGGAAATCAAATGTCAAAAAGAGAAGATTACGAAAAAAAGACAGAAGACCTTGTTATGCCGTTGATTAATGAAAATAACTTTGAATTAGTTGATGTTGAATATGTAAAAGAAGCATCTAATTATTATCTCAGGATTTACATTGATAAAGAAGGCGGAATTGCAGTTGATGACTGTGAATTAATAAGTAGGGCATTAAGTGATAAGTTAGATGAGAAAGATTTTATTTCTGATGCATATATACTGGAAGTTAGTTCACCTGGTCTAGGAAGACCTCTAAAAAAAGAAAAGGACTTTGCCAGAAGTATAGGTAAGGCAGTAGAAATTAAACTTTATAGAGCTATAAATAAACAGAAGGATTTTGAAGGAGTTCTAAAGTCATATACAGACAAAGAAATAACTATAGAAACAGATGGAAACGATACGATAATCGAAAGAAGTGATATAGCACTTATAAGATTAGCATTTGATTTTTAAAATATTATAGAGAGGAAGAGATTGAGAGAAATGAACAAGGAATTAATTGAAGCATTAAATATTTTGGAGAAAGAAAAGGATATTAGCAAAGACGTATTACTAGAGGCTATTGAAAACTCATTGATTACAGCATATAAAAATCATTTTGGTAAAGCTGATAATGTAAAGGTTACTGTTGACAGAGAAACAGGTGATTTCTTTATTTATGCTGAAAAAGAGGTAGTAGAAGAAGTAGAAGATAAGTCAATGCAAATTAGTTTAGAAGATGCACAAGAGATAAGCAAGAAATATAAACTTGGTGATTTAGTAAATGTAGAAGTTAAATCAAAAGAGTTTGGAAGAATAGCTACACAAAATGCAAAGAATATTATTACTCAGAAAATTCGTGAAGAAGAAAGAAGAGTGATATATGATAAGTATTACGGAAAAGAAAAAGATATTGTAACAGGTATTGTTCAAAGAATAAACGAAAAGAATATAAGCATTAACTTAGGTAAGGCTGATGCGATATTAAGTGATACTGAACAAGTTCCAACAGAAGTTTTTATGCCAAATGAAAGAATAAAATTATATGTAACAGAAGTAAAGAATACTCCTAAGGGACCAAAAATCATAGTTTCAAGAACACACCCTGAGCTAGTAAAGAGATTATTTGAAGCAGAAGTTACAGAGGTAAAAGACGGTGTAGTAGAAATTGTTAATATTTCTAGAGAATCAGGTTCAAGAAGTAAGATTTCAGTACGTTCAAACAATAAGCATGTAGACCCAGTAGGAGCTTGTGTTGGTATAAATGGCTCAAGGGTAAATGCAATTGTAAATGAACTTAGAGGCGAAAAAATTGATATTATTAACTGGAGCGATAATCCGGCTATATTAATTGAAAACGCTTTAAGTCCAGCAAAGGTAGTATCAGTAGTGGCAGATGATGAAGCTAAAACAGCAAGCGTTGTAGTTCCAGATTATCAATTATCACTTGCAATTGGTAAAGAAGGACAGAACGCAAGATTGGCAGCAAAGCTTACAGGCTTTAAGATTGATATTAAGAGTGAAACTCAGGCAAAAGAAGCAGAAGAAAGAGAATAGTTATAAATAGAGGAAGAATGATTGCAATGAAGAAAATCCCACTTAGAAAATGTGTTGGCTGTAGTGAAATGAAGCCAAAAAAAGAATTAATTCGAGTTTTAAAGACAGAAAATGATGAAATAACGATTGATTTAACAGGTAAGAAAAATGGTAGAGGTGCATATATTTGCCACGACGAGGAATGCTTAAATAAAGCCATCAAAACCAAAGGTATAGATCGTTCGTTAAAAGTGACATTATCTCAAGATGTATATGAAAAGCTCAAGAAGGAGTTAAATGATAGTGAAACAAGATAAAGTATTATCAATGATATCTCTTGCAACTAAGGCAGGAAAAACTGTTAGTGGAGAGTTTTCAGTTGAAAAAGCCGTAAAAGAAAAAAAGGCTAAAGTAGTAATAGTGTCAAGTGAAGCATCAGCAAATACTGTTAAAAAATTTAAAAATATGTGTACCTTTTATAACGTTCCAATGTATGTTTATGGAACAAAAGAGGAACTAGGACATTATATGGGAAAAGAATTCAGAGCAACAATGGCTGTTCTCGACGAAGGATTCAAAAGCGCATTGGAAAAGCAACTTATGCCGTTAGAAAATGCAGATTAAAGTATGGAGGTTATGCTATGTCAAAAATGAGAGTACATGAATTAGCAAAACAATTAGAAAAAGATAGTAAAGATATAATAACGATATTGAAAGAAAAAGGTGTGGAAGTTAAAAACCATATGAGTTCAATATCTGATGAAGATGTAGAATATATTCAAAAAAAGTTTTCAGGAGCTAAGAAAAAGACTACTGAACCAGTTAAAGAAAAAGTTGTAAAAAAAGAGGAGCCAAAGAAAGAAGGTTTAAGGAAAGAAGAACCTAAGAAAGAAGATTCAAAAAAGCAAGAAATTAAACAAGAATCTAAGAAGCCGGTAAATGATAGTGATAAAAAGAATACATCAAACGAAAGTAGTGAGCCAAAAAAATCTCATATAACAAAGGTATTCAATCCTCAAAACAGTTATAGCAATAGAAATAACAACAATAACAACAATAATAGAAACAATAATGGTAATAGAAGTGGCAATACAAATAATAACAACAATAATAGAAATGTAAATAGTAATGCAGGCAATAACAACAATAATAGAAACGTAAATAGTAATGCAGGCAACAACAATAATAGAAACGTAAATAGTAATGTAGGCAATAACAATAATAGAAACGTAAATAGCAATACAAGTAATAATAGCAATAATAATAGTAACAACAATAATAACAATAGAAATAATAACAATAACAGCAATAATAATAACAATAGAAATACAAACAACAGAAATACAAACAATACCAATAATAACAATGGGTATAATAATAGAAATAATAATAACAATAATAACAATAATAACAGAAACAACTGGAATAATCAAAGAACACAACAACAACCAAAGCCACAACCAGTTAAAAAAGTGGAAGAGGAAATAAAATCAATAGTTATTCCAGAATTTCTTACAATTAAAGAGCTTGCAGATAAAATGAAGATGCAGGCATCAGTTCTCGTTAAAAAGTTATTCTTGCAAGGGAAAATGGTTACAATTAACCAAGAAGTAGATTTTGAAGCAGCATCAGAAATAGCTTTAGAATTTGACATTATTGCAGAAGAAGAAGAAAAGATAGATGCTATTGAAGAACTTTTAAAAGAAGACGATGAAGAAGAAGCATTAATGGTAAAAAGACCTCCTGTAGTTTGTGTTATGGGACACGTAGACCATGGTAAAACATCACTTCTTGACGCGATTAGAAAAACAAATGTATCTTCTGTTGAAGCAGGTGGAATCACACAGCATATAGGTGCTTATACAGTAGTACGTAATGGTGAAAAGATTACATTTCTTGATACTCCAGGACATGAAGCTTTTACTGCAATGCGTATGAGAGGTGCTCAAGCTACAGATATAGCTATCCTAGTTGTTGCTGCTGACGATGGTGTTATGCCACAGACAGTAGAAGCTATAAGTCATGCTAAAGCAGCAGGAATCAGTATTATAGTAGCAGTAAATAAAATTGATAAACCAAGTGCTAATATTGAAAAAGTAAAACAAGAGCTTACAGAATATGAATTATTAGCAGAAGACTGGGGCGGAGATACAGTATTTGTTCCTGTATCAGCACATACAGGAGAAGGAATTGAACAACTTCTTGAAATGGTACTTCTGACAGCAGAAATGGGAGAGTTGAAAGCTAACCCAAATCGTAAGGCAAGAGGAATTGTAATTGAAGCGAAGCTTGATAAAGGCAGAGGTCCGGTTGCAACAATGCTTGTTCAAAAGGGTACATTAAAAATAAGTGATGTTGTTGCAGTCGGTTCATGTTATGGTAGAGTTCGTGCTATGATTGATGATAAAGGCGAACGCATTAAACAGGCAGGCCCATCTACACCGGTCGAAATATTAGGACTTAACAGTGCTCCAAACGCAGGTGAAGTATTTGTTTCAACAAATAATGAAAAAGAAGCAAGAAGCTTTACTGACACATATATTAAGGATAGCAAAGAGAAGCTTATAGAAGGTTCTAAAGCAAAGACAAGAATGTCACTTGATGATTTATTTATACAGATTCAATCCGGTGATGTTAAGGAACTTAATATTATTGTTAAAGCAGATGTTCAAGGTTCTGTAGAGGCTGTTAAGCAAAGTCTTGTTAAATTATCAAATGAAGAAGTAGTAGTTAAGGTTATTCATGGTGGTGTTGGTGCGATTAATGAATCCGACGTAAGCCTTGCATCAGCTTCAAATGCTATTATCATTGGTTTCAATGTAAGACCGGATAATACAGCAAAGGAAATAGCAGAAAGAGAAGAAGTAGACTTAAGATTATATAGAGTTATTTATCAAGCTATTGAAGATGTAGAAGCAGCTATGAAGGGTATGTTAGATCCTATATTTGAAGAAAAAGTAATTTTTCATGCTGAAATTCG
>JAVBUL010000269.1:0-10775 GCA_031555415.1 Lachnospiraceae bacterium
AAAAAAGAGCTCCTGCTCCATAAATGAATTTAATCATCTATTTTGCAAAAGCTCCTACTTTAACCCTTAATCATCATAAGTCTGATATGATTCAAATAACTTCTTAACCACATTATATGACAGTTTCTTGCGACGGTATTCATCAACTATACCCTTGTTATTCATCGTACGAGGACGTACCCAGAACCATTCATCGCTTACACGTATATCACAGAACTGCCAAATATACACACCACTGCATCCTTCCTGAGCCATTGATGCCTTTATTTGCTTTTCAAGGGTTTCTGCCTGATACTCTTCTGTCCATTTTGAATCATAAGCATTACGGTATCCTAAAATTCCACCAGCACCGATTTCAGTAACTAAGAATGGCTTTCCTGCTCCTTCTGTCTCGTTCTGTACCCAATCATACAAATCACTCAAATACTCTTCAACTGGAGTATTGTGATACCATAAAGGATAAATATTATAAGAAACTACTTCCGGTAATCCAAAGCATATATCTGTTTTAAATTTACAGCTTGCAAATGAACGAGGTCTTGAGGTATCTAATTCCTTTATAATATCAAACTGCTTTTCATAGCACTCTTTACCGTATTCGCTATCACTTGCACACTCATTTAGAATACCCCAAATATAAATACTTGGATGATTATAATGTAGCGGAATCATTTCTCTTATAACTTCTTCTGCCTGTGGTTCAAAATTCGGATTTTCCATATCCTCAAGACTGAGTCCGCGGGCATGATTTTCCTCCCAAACAAGGATTCCCTGTTCATCACATAAATCAAGGAAAATTTCATCATTTGGATAATGTGCTGTTCTAAGTGAGTTTGCACCTAAATGTTTTGTAATTTCCAAATCCGCTGCAATGGCAGAGTATGGTAATGCACATCCAAACTGTGGATGGTCTTCATGTCGGCATAATCCCTTTATACGTAAAGTACGTCCATTAAATAGTATTTTCTTTCCTTCTATTTTAACTTCTCTAAAACCAAAACGGTCAATCAAATCGTCAATATTTCTGCCATCTATGCTAACAATAGTTACGATGTTATAGAGGTTTGGAGCTTCAGGTGCCCATACCAAAACATCCTCAAATGACATATCTGATGCCAATATCAAATCACCATTAGCTTCGACTTCCACCTGATTCCATTCAAGTGTTTTTCCTGCTAATTCTGCTTTTACATTTACTCTATGAGATGTATTATCAATATTACTTAAACTAACCTCTACTTTAGCATTCCAAATACCGTTTTCTGTATAAGGTGTTACATGAATAAACTTAATATATACGTCTTCAATCTTTTCTAAGACAACCGGTCTGCTAACACCGCCATAAGACATATAATCATTAGGAATATGTAATGCACTATCCTTACTAAAGCGATTATCCGCTTTAATTTCTAAAATATGTTCACCCTCTGGAAGATTTTTTACTATTGCAGAAAAACTTGTATATGCGTTATAATGTGAAGCAATCTCCTTACCATCTAGTTTTACTACTGCCGTATGGCTTACTCCTTTGAATTCCAAGCGAATATTACCACTTGCGTTAAATGTTGTTTTATAAATTCCCTCACCGCGATATGCTGCAAAATCAGGATGACTTTCCCAACAACAAGGTGTTGCCACTTTATAGGTCTTTCCTGCAAATTCTCCTTCGCAAGCTGAAAACTCCCATAAGCATCCTGTCAACTCCTGCTGACTTCTAATGTTGTGTGTAGAAAATGTTCTAATCATATTATACCCATACCTTTCTTATTCTTATATTTTAAATCCAAAATACTTTATTGCGTTGTAATAGGATATATCCTTTACAATTTCACCTAATATTTCATAGTCCTCAGGAAACTCACCGCTTTCTACTTGAGAACCCAATAGGTCACATAGAATACGTCTAAAATACTCATGCCTTGTATAAGACAAGAAACTTCTAGAATCTGTAAGCATACCTATAAAACCTGATAAATTTCCTTGATTTGCAAGTGATATCATTTGCTCCCTCATACCCATCTTATGGTCATTAAACCACCATGCACTTCCTTGCTGAATCTTTCCTACAGCCGAAGAATCTTGAAAGCAGCCGATAATTGTTCCAATCGCCTCATTATCACACGGATTTAAGCTATATAAAACTGTTCGTGGCAAATATTCCTTTGATACAAGTGCATTTAAGAAATCCGCTAACTGTGCCGACGGAGCATAATTATTAATACAATCAAATCCTGTATCAGGACCTAGCTTATTGTACATAACCATGTTATTATCACGTTTGCATCCATAATGAAGCTGCATAACCCAGTCCCTCTTATGGTACTCACTACCACAAAATAACATAAATGCAGTTTTAAATTTTAGTTCCTCATTTCGTGTTACAAAACCACCTTCAAAACGTTTTTTTATAATATTTTCTATCTCATCTTCTGATGATGGTTCATACATTACATACTCTAATGCATGGTCTGAAACTAAACATCCCTTTAATGCAAAGTAGTCCATACGCTTAATTAGCGCCTCTTTTAATGTTTTAAATGAATCTATGTGAACATCACTTACAGCAGATAACTTTGATAAATATTCCAAAAACTCAGGTTTTTCAATATTCATAGCCTTGTCCGGTCTCCATGTCGGTAAAACCTGAACATCAAAACTGTTATCTTCTGATATTTTTGTATGCCACTCAAGCGAGTCAATAGGGTCGTCCGTTGTACAAATTAACTTTACTCCTGATCTCTTTATAATATTTCTTACAGTCATCGAGGCATCAGAAAGTATTTTGTTACAATGCTCCCACACTTCTTTTGCTGTTTTTTCATTTAGGGTTCCATAATAATCAAAATAACGCTGCAATTCTAAATGTGACCAGTGGTAAAGTGGATTACCTATAGCTTTAGAAAGACATCTTGCCCACTTCGAAAACTTTTCAAAATCAGGTGCATCTCCTGTTATATAACGCTCATCAATACCGCACGAACGCATATATCTCCATTTGTAATGATCGCCTCCAAGCCATAGCTGCGTAATATTTTCATATCTTCTATCCTCTGCTATTTCCTTTGGGTTGATATGACAATGGTAGTCTAATATCGGAGTTGTTTTAGCATAATCATTAAATAACCTTTTTGCCACTTCGTTTGTAAGCAAAAAGTCTTCATCCATAAATTTTTTTATCACAATATCCTCCTAAAATGCTGTTGTTTTTCGTTTTACAAGTTCACCCGAAAATACTGCACGTGGAGCTACTTTTTCACCGGCTAATACATCCATTAGCGTTGAAGTAAGATTTTTACATAATACTTCCAAATGATTATCTACAGATGTAAGCTCCGGTTCACAGCAATTTGCTATCAATGAATTATTATATCCTACAATAGATAAATCTTCAGGAACCTTCAACTTCATATTTCGTGCATACTTTACCGCTGATAACGCCATATTATCGTCAGAAGCAATCACACCTTGAAACTTTATTCCTTTTTTCTTCGTTTCAGCTAACTCTCCTGCCATAGCTGCAATGTCTTCATTTTTACCAGAATAAAATAGTATATTTTGCTTTGATTCTTCTACTCCATTGGCTAACATAGCTGCTTTAAAGCCCTCTAATTTCTGCCTTCCACTATAAGAATTTGAATTATAGTAATATATAATTTCATGAATACCCGACTGATACATGCCTTTAGTCACTTGATAAATCGATTGATAATCATCTGCCAGTATAGAGTATATATTTGGAGCGTCAATATATCCGTTAAGTAGCATTATAGGTATTTTTTTTGCCGCTTCCTTAATATATTTATTCTCTCTGTCTGTTTGTCCTATAAGACTAGAACCCACCATGATACAGGCATCAACTTTCTTAGATATCAATAAATTAAGGTATTCTTCTCTGTTCTTTTGGTTATAACCTGTACAACATAAAATGGAATCGTAGCTTTTTTCACGTAAATTTTCTTCCAAGTAATAAACAGCTTTTGCCAAAAAAATATCAGATGAATCTACACATAATATGCCTATTGTATTCATTGAGTTTATACCCAATCCCCTTGCAAAAAGATTAGGAGTATATTCATATTCCTCTACAACAGCAAGTACCTTCTTCTTTGTTTTTTCACTTACATTATTACCACCATTTAATACACGAGATACTGTTGCAATAGAAACACCTGCTTTTTCAGAAATATCATATATTGTCATGTTAATGTTTTTTTCTTTCATATTTACCCTTGCCTTTCTGTCCATTTAAACTTACAATTTTTGTAATCGCTTTCATTTATTATATTACATATTTTACAATATTTCAAGATTATTTTAAAAACAACTTGACCTTTCATATTTGTAAGTTTACAATAATTGTAAGCACTTACTTACAAACGAAATGAGGAATAAATTATAATGCAAACATTAAACAGTTCAATAACAAAACAAAAAACGCTTCCAATAAAGGTTTTACAGTTCGGCGAAGGAAACTTTCTTCGTGGTTTTGTAGATTATATGATAGATATTGCTAATGAACAAAATATTTTTAATGGTCAAGTAGCTATCGCAAAACCTATCGAAATGGGAAGCTTAGATGCTTTTCACAATCAAGAGTATCAATATACGGTCTCTTTAAGAGGCCTTGTTGATGGCAACGCAAAGATAACAAATCGGCAAATTTCCAGTATATCCACTGCTGTTGATACATATAAGGATTATGAAAAATACATGGAACTATCTAAATTAGATACTCTTCGTTTTATTGTATCAAATACAACCGAAGCTGGTATTGTATTTGATGCTACAGATGAATTAGACATGACTCCGCCTAAAACTTTTCCGGGTAAACTCACCAAGTTTTTATTGGAAAGATATAAAGCCTTTAACGGTGCTTTGAACAAAGGACTTATAATGCTTCCTGTAGAATTAATTGATGACAATGGAGAGTGTTTAAAAAATTGTGTTTTTCAATTTTGTGAATTATGGAATTTGGAAACGGATTTTATAGATTGGATTAATAAAGCCTGTATTTTTTGTTCAACCTTAGTTGACCGTATTATTACCGGTTATCCAAAAGATACAGAAACATATTTATGGGATGAATGGGGATATCGTGACGAACTTATTGTTACCGGTGAACCATTTGCTTTATGGGTAATCGAAAGTCCAATAGATATCAGCGGTTCTTTTCCGCTTAATAAAGCTGGACTTCCGGTTGTTTTTACTGATAATTTAAAACCATATAAACAGCGAAAAGTTCGCATATTAAATGGAGCACATACATCCTTTGTTTTAGCCTCATACCTAGCCGGCAATGATACTGTTTTAGAATCCATGGAAGATGAAACTGTTTTCAATTTTATGCATAATACTATATTTGATGAAATTATACCTACCCTTTCACTACCAAAAGAGGACCTTGTAAGCTTTGCCGAGTCCGTAATCATGCGTTTTAATAACCCTTACGTAAAGCATGCTTTGCTTTCAATTTCTCTTAATTCTGTATCCAAGTGGAAAGCTCGATGCTTGCCAAGCTTACTTTCTTACATAGAATTAAAAAATGAGATTCCTAAACATCTTTCCTTTTCCATTGCTTCGCTTATGAAGTTTTATACAGGGGATGAGATAAGAGATAACTCACTAATTGGTAAGCGTAATGGTGTAGAATACAATATAAATGATGATACATCTGTATTAGAGTTTTTCCAAAATAATTGCAGAAAAGATAGCCTAACTTTCACAAAAGCCGTTTTATCTAATATTGACTTTTGGGGAGAGGATTTGACAACAAAAATCGGACTATTAGAACTTGTAGCATTATATTTTGAAGACATATGTACTCTCGGTATGAGCGAAGCAATAAAAAAGAATTTTAATTAATGGAGGATATTTTTATGCAAAGAATCTATAAAATTAATGAATCCGATAATGTTGCTGTTGCAATTACTACCATATCTCAAAACGAAACCTTTGTAATAGATGGAGAAGAAATTATTGCTAAGGAAGAAATTCCTGCAGGACATAAAATTGCATTATGTGATATAAAAACTGACTCTTCCATTATCAAATATGGGTGTGCTATTGGTCATGCAAAAGAAAGTATTTACAAGGGTAGCTGGGTTCACACACATAATATTAAAACTTCCCTTGGCGATTTACTTTCATACAATTATAATCCTGTCAAAAATCATTTTAGTACAAATACAGATACAAAAGATTCTACTTTTGAGGGGTTTGTGCGTTCTGATGGCAAAGTCGGTATACGAAACGAAATATGGGTTATTCCCACTGTTGGTTGTGTGAATAATATTGCAACTACTATTGCAAAACGTTCAACAAATCTTATTAAAGAAGGAATAGATGAGGTCGTTGCATTTACACATCCTTATGGTTGCTCTCAAATGGGAGACGACCAAGAATATACACGAACGATATTGGCTAACCTAATAAAGCATCCAAATGCAGGTGGTGTTTTAGTTTTAGGGCTGGGATGTGAAAACAGTAACATTGATATCTTGAAGGAGTATATTGGCGAATACGACTTAAATAGAGTTAAGTTTCTAGTTTGCCAAGAAAGCGATGATGAGTTGTCTGATGGTATAGAATTAGTTGAAGAACTTATCGATTTTGCTGCTTCTTTCAAAAGGCAGACTGTAGGTATGGATAAATTAATAGTAGGACTAAAATGTGGAGGCAGCGATGGTTTTTCCGGTATCACTGCAAATCCATTGGTTGGAAAATTTTCAGATACGCTTATATCCAACGGTGGTACAACTATACTTACTGAAGTTCCTGAAATGTTTGGTGCTGAAACATTAATAATGAATCGTTGTGAAAACGAAGAATTGTTTAACCATACAGTTAAACTTATAAATAACTTCAAGAATTATTTTAAGAATCATAATCAGACTATATATGAAAACCCTTCACCGGGAAATAAAAAAGGCGGAATTTCTACTTTGGAAGAAAAATCTTTAGGATGTACGCAAAAGTCAGGCACCGCTCCCGTAAAAGGTGTTTTGGAATACGGTGAACCAGTTACAAGCACCGGATTAAATCTTTTAAGCGCGCCTGGAAATGATTTAGTAGCCGCCACTGCACTAGCCGCATCAGGTGCTCAAATCGTCCTTTTTACTACCGGTCGCGGAACTCCGTTTGCATCACCTGTTCCCACAGTAAAAATATCTAGCAACTCTTATATCGCTCGCAAAAAAGCTAACTGGGTAGATTTTAATTCCGGTGTTTTGTTGGAAGATATCAGTATGGATGTACTGATATGCAATTTTTATGATTATATCATCTCTGTTGTAAATGGTAAGAAAGTTCGTTCCGAAGAAGCCGGATATCATGATATGGCTATTTTTAAGCAGGGTGTTACTTTATAAAAAAAGATTCGGCTAAAGCCGAACTTTGCAAGAATAATAGATTCAACTAAAGTTGAACTATAAAGCAATTCTTGATAAACAAATCAAACAAGTTTGATTCACCACTTGGCTCGCGCAGTTTCCTATTAAGTAATAAAAGAACAAGATTCCTCACTCTGACAAATCTTGTTCTTTTTAAAATATTTTTAGTTATTAATTGATTTCTTTTTTTGGGTTAACATTATCCATGCAGCTCCAATCATTAATATTATTAGGAAAGGTATATTGCTTATATCTCCTGTTTGAGTTAAGCCATCTGCATTAGCTGAATCGCCTTGGTTATCTGATCCACCTGGATTATTTGTACCTCCTGGATTTCCTTGATTTCCTTGATTTCCTCCGTTACCGCCATTTACAAGTTCTCCGTAAACTGCCATTTCATATATTGATGCTGCAACATATTTTGTTGAGTTTGAATATAAGCTACAACTTGTTACTTCAACAAGGATATATCTCGCTGTTTTTCCTGTAAATGATAAGGTTGATTGTACTCCAGACTCTGTATTTCCTGTTCTATCAAGAATTTCTGTGAAACCTGCTGGTATTGCACCACGAGCTTCTTCTGGAACTGAATCTAATGATGTGTAAATCTTATAATCATAAGTACGATTTGCTTTCGCCTCAAATTTTAGGTCTATATTACTGATTTCGTATTCTGCACCTAAATCTACACATACCCATTCTGGATACTTTGCATCCTCTGCACCGTTTGCACCATTTTTAATAAATGCTGTCCAACGAGTATCTAAATCACCATCTACAATGTTTTCTACAACAGTACTTGCTCCATCAGTAGCAGTTCCTTCTTCACTACTGCAATATACAGTCTTGTTTAGTGCAATATTTTCTGAATCATTTTGTACTTGTGCTGCAGTAACAGTCCATGCACATGTATCTACATATGTATCTGCTGTATTACTTCCATATGTACCAACTGTTTTTATATTAGCAGTACCAACTGCAAGATCCACATTTTCCATCATGAAGACTCCATTGCCTTTTGATGTCATTTTACCAAGACTTACATCATTTACAAATAGTTCAACATTATCACAGTTTGAATATGCTTTGATATATGTTTCTCCTTCTGTTCTATTTGTCCATCTACGACTTGTAATATAAGTAAATGAATCGTTTTTATTCCAATTTGCTTTGTATAGATAGTAGCTGTCTTTTTTTACAGAACGATTTGCTGTAACAAGTCCTTTATCATTAAGAGCTGCTTGAGAACCTTCAAATCTACTGTCAACTGCAAAATCAAACATTACCCAATAATAAGTTGCCCATATTTCATCATGTTGATTTATGTATGCAATAGCTTCTTCATTCATTAAGTTCTGGTATTCTTCTGGATGCCATGTGCCACCTGCTGTTAAGTTTCTCTTTCCTAGTTCTGGATATGCTTCATGCTGATTTACATTAGCTCCCCAGCCATATTCTGATATACAGAACGGACGACTATCTTGTGCAGTCTTTCTATCCATAACCTCTTCAAAAGTACCATAGAAGTTAGCATCTGGATACCAACCTGGGTAAATGTTCCATGATATAAGATCTGACTTCCAGCCTATATTATTTGCAAAATTTGTATTTACTGAATTAGGAACGTTTTGATCCATTGCATAATCACGGTTTACTGCTTGAGTTGTATATCTTCCTGTTGTATCTTCTGCTTTTGCAAGCGCATCAAGACTGTGAACTAATTCCTTCATTTTGCTTAGATATACATTATTAGTAGCGTTTGTTAAACTAGTTCCTTGGCCGATTTCGTTTTCTAAGCCCCAGAATACAACGGATGGTCTGTTATACTGCTGACGGATTAATTCCACTAATTGTGCTTTTGTTACATCAAAGAAACCATCTGCACTACCTATTGCATTTACTAAAGGAATTTCTGTCCAAACAATAATTCCTTTTTCATCACAAAGATCATAGAAATAATCTGTTTGTGGGTAATGACAAAGTCTTACTGTATTTACGCCAAGATCTATCATTGTATCCATATCTGCTTTATGTTGTTGCTCTGTCATAGCGCTTCCAACACCAGCCTGATATGAATGACGGTTTACACCACGTAATGAATATTTTTCTCCGTTTAAGAAAAATCCTTCTCCATCATCTCCATTATTAGATGAGTCTATCCAGAAATAACGGAATCCTAATTTGTCTTCAACTTTATCTATAACTGTTGCGCCATCTTTTACTTCTAAAGAAACTGTATATTGATAACCTGCATTAGTATTGTCAGCACCTTTAGAATAATCAATTCCTTCCCAAAGTGTTGGTTCGACAACAGTACAGTTCTCATCAAATGTAACTTTGCCATTTGCAGGAATTGTTACATTTCTTGTTATAGGTGCTGGTGCATTGTCACCTGTTACTGTTGCAACAACAGTTACTGTTTTTGGTGAACTAGAATCATTAACTAAATCAGCTTTAATGTTAAATTGTCCTAAATCAGCTGGTTTTGTCATGCTTCTCATATTTCCTGTAGTAAGAAATAGTCCTGATGAACCATTATTTTCTAAGTCTACATGAACATCATCCACAGCTACCAAGAAAACACGACGATAAATACCGCCATACATATTAAAATCTCCAGAAATAGGTGCTATTTCTTGATCTAATGTATTATCTACTCTAACATCAATTACATTTTCTCCAATAATAATTTGGTCTGTAATGTCGTAACGGAATGTTGTATATCCACCCTTATGAGTAGCTCCAACCTTCGTACCATTTACATATAAATCTGTCTTTGTGTTTGAACCAAGAAACTCTATGTATACACGTTTACCTGTATAGTCTGCATCTAAAGTAAACTCTTTATGATACCAATATGCTGTTCTTTCATAGTTGTTACCACCATCATCTGCATCAGTTGCATTCCATGTATGTGGAATAGTTACTTTTTTCCAACTAGAATGATCTGCTGAAACTGCTTGTTCCCATCCTAAAGTTTTACCGCCAAATAACCATTCGCCATCTAACTCTACGGCATAATTATCATCACGGCCACTGGCAGTTTGTAATTTGTTTCCGTTACTTGGAACATTATTATTTAAAACTGTTCCATAAACTGTAAGCTCATAAATAGATGCTGCTTGCCACTTTTGTCCCGGATCATACTGATTACAGCTAATAATTTCCACCAATATATATCTAGCAGTCTTATCTGTAAATGTTGCTGTAGTCTGCACCCCTGATTCTGTATTACTTGTCTTTTCCAAAATTTTTGTATATCCACTTGGAACTGTACTTGTTCCTTCTGTTGGAGCCGTATCTGTTGATGCGTAAATATTATAATCATATGTACGTGCACCTGATTTTGACTCGAATTCCAAGTCAATACTACTAATATTACATTCT
>JAVBUL010000255.1:0-3048 GCA_031555415.1 Lachnospiraceae bacterium
TGAATAAAAGAGTATATGGAATTTTAGGAATATCGTCGATAATGTCTAATTGGAATGCAGATTTCTCGGGGTATCCAAAAACTATTTCGACAGGGCAAATATTTGGAAGCGATAAGGCTTTAAAATATCCTATAAAAAAAATGTGGGAAAATGAGGGAGAAAAGGTACTATACATAAAGTCAATGCGTATATTGGAAACAAAAAAACAAGAGGTTAAATTAGTACCAAGAACATTAAAAGAAAGATATGAACATATTTTTCAAGTAGGAGACTTGAAAAAATGTAAAAATACAAAGGAAATTATTACAAACTTAATGAAATCTATAGATGTTAAAAACTTTGGAGCTACTTTCGCAGAAGTGGATAATAACTTTTCTATAACAGGAGCTGTTCAAATTGGTCAAGGATTTAATAAGTATAAGGATTCATTTGCAGAGGAACAGCAAATATTATCTCCTTTTAAGGATTCAAAGAATGAGGAAGCTATGAACTCCACGTTAGGAACTAAGATTGTTAGTAATGAGGCACATTATTTCTATCCATTCAGCATTAATCCTATGGCATATAAAGAACTTGTTGAATTAGGAGTAACAGACGGCTATACAGAAGACGACTATTTAAAATTTAAGAAAACATCATTAGTTGCGACGACTTCTTATGCAACTAATGCAAAAGTTGGGTGTGAAAATGAGTTTGCGGTTTTTGTAGAGACAAAACCAGATGTTTATTTACCAAACTTATCAGAATATATAACTTTTGATAAAGCAGAAAAAAATGAAATTGGACTAAATTTTGTAGAGCTTCTAAATAGTATGAAGGATGGAATTTTAAACATAGAAATTTATTATAATCCGCATACTACATTATTAAAGAATGAAGTTCGTGGAGCAAAGATATTTAATATATTAACACAAAAAGAGGTGTGATTTATGGAGATGCTTCGGTTCGGATTACAAGGAAAAACAGCTTTTTTTAAAAAACCAGAAGTAAATGCATATTGCTATTTTACATATAGTCATATACATAAGGTTGTATTGTTAGGAATCTTAGGGGCAATACTAGGACTTGATGGTTATGCTCAAATGAAGCATAGACAAAAGAACAAGCCATTGGAAGAGGGTTTTCCTGAATTCTATGAAAAATTAAAAGAACTTCAGATATCCATAATACCTAATAATAAGAATGGATATATAGCTAAAAAGATACAGACCTTTACTAATTCGGTAGGGTATGCATCTCAGGAGCAAAGTGGAAATCTGATAATAAAAGAGCAATGGTTAGATAATCCATCATGGGATATATGTATATTATTGAACAATCAGTATGCAAATGATTTGGCAGACAGAATTATTCATGCAAAATGTGAGTACATTCCTTATTTAGGAAAGAACGATCATATTGCTGACATTAGTAAAGCTAAAGTATTTGAATTATATGTAAATACAGAAAAACAATTGAGATTAAATTGCTTGTTTCCATCAGATATTGGAGAAATAATGGAAAGAGATTTTGATGATATAGATATTCCTTCACAGTATTTATATAGAGAAAATTTGCCAATGCAATTACATCCAATTACCAACCAATACATTTTAAAACAGTTTATTTATACAGATGAGATTATTACTAATATAAATGTACCAGTTTATAAATCTGATAATCAAAATTTTGTATTCTATTAAAGTTAACAAGGCTATGGTAAATACACAAGTTGGTTGCCATAGCTTGTTTTTTAACGAGAGGAGATATATATGTGGATATCTTTAGATGATATTATAAAAAAACCTGATTTGTATGATGCACATATTTTAGAAGTTAATGGAGAAATTAAAAAGAGAGAATCATTAGAACAACATACTATTTTATGTAAAAAATATTTTAGCAAGCTGCTAGAACAAAAACAAGGATATCTTGTAATAGAACGTATATTACAAGAAACATTAACAAGTGATATAAGTGTTGAAGCAAAAAATCTTTTGTATGTTATGTTTGAAAATATAATAGTGTTTCATGATGTTGGAAAAATCAATCCATTGTTTCAAAGGGATATAATGAAAAATCACAAACAAATTAATGTAAAAGGATTTTCAAGTATAGGTTCAAGGCATTCTATGATTTCTGCGGTGGTATATATTAATTTTTTTCTAGCACAAATATCAAAAATAGAGTCAAAAAAAGAAAAAAATATTTTAAGAAGGTATCTTCTTATTAATGCGAATGTAATATCAAGGCATCATAGCAGTTTGGAAAGTTTATCAGAATTTGCAAATAGTTTTGCATACGGTAAAGGAAATAGTGATATAGGGTGTATTGTTCTAGAAATATTAAAAAAAGAATGGAGTAACATTTTTAATGATAATTTTATTTTAGAAATAGATAAAATAAGATTATTAAGTGATAAAGTTTTGAAATGGGAGACAAAAGAGTATGGAGAATCTATAGGATATTATACATATAGTAAGATTTTGTATTCTTTTTTAGTTGCAGCAGATTATTATGCTACTACAGAATTTGTATCAGGATTGGAAGTATTAAGTTTTGGAGATATTAAGGAAATACAAAATATAATAGATGCTTATGAAACGACAGAAGTACTTCAAAATATTCGTAGATATGAAGATAACATTTATCCTAAAGAGCAAACGGATTTAGTGAATGAAAAAAATATTAATGTATTGAGAAGTGAATTGTTTTTAGATGCAGAACATAAGTTTTTTGATTATAAACAAAAGAATATTTTTTATTTAGAAGCACCTACTGGGAGTGGAAAAAGTAATACATCACTTAATATTGGATTTCAAATGATAAAGTCGGATAAAAACTTAAAGAAAATCTTTTATGTATTCCCTTTTAATACATTAGTTGAACAAACCTTAGATAACTTAATAAATATTTTTAAGCATGTTCTAGAGGTAATAGATAATATAGCTATAATAAATTCAACTACGCCAATTAAAATAAATGAAGATGATGAAAATATTGATTGTTATCAAAAAGCATTACTAGATAGGCAATTTTTAAATTATCCATTAATACTAACAACACATG
>JAVBUL010000296.1:0-7772 GCA_031555415.1 Lachnospiraceae bacterium
CATGGATTTTTGGTCCTAATTGGTGTAAATAACACAGATACAAAGGACATTGCTGATAAGATGGTTAAAAAGCTCATTGGCTTAAGAATCTTTGCCGATGAGCAAGGAAAAACCAATCTAGACATAAAATCCATAGCTGGTGAGTTGCTTTTAATTTCACAGTTTACCCTGTATGCAGATTGCCGCAAAGGAAACAGACCATCTTTTATTAGTGCAGGAAAACCAGAGCATGCGAATGAATTATATGAATATATTATTTCAGAGTGTAAAAAAGAAATCCCTGTAGTTCAGCATGGTAGCTTTGGTGCCGATATGAGCGTTTCTTTGATAAATGATGGCCCATTTACAATTGTTCTTGATTCGGCAGAAATCTGCTAATATGGGTAAATATAGCACTAACTATTCGTTAAACTTGTGTTTTGCGCATAGTTGTATGTAAGTTCATATACTATCACTATATATAATCAATATTAATTTTACCTATAAAACCCTATCCAAAAATATATAATGGATAGGGTTTATAAACTTCAACAACACAATTTAATTATTCTAAGTCCTCTTTAATAAATGACCAAAGATTCACATCATGAAACTGTTTATTTATATAAGAGCGTTTACGCAAGCAACCTTCATATGAATATCCAGCCTTCGCTAATGAACCATTTGACGCTTTATTTTCAATATTTGCATAAGCTTCAATTCGTTCCAGTTTCATATTATTAATAGCAAATTCACTTACCGCTTTAATACATCTAGTATTAATTCCTTGATTCCAATACTTACGGCTTAAAAAATATCCAATGGTGCATAACGTATTGTTATTTTGAAAGTCAAATAGCTGAATTTGCCCTATCGCTCTTCCATCGTAATCAACAACCCATGAATAATCTCTTTTCGCTTTAAATGATTTTATTCTGCTTTGTAATACCTTGATAAACTCATCAGTATATGTATCCCCCGGGTAAGAGTAGCCCCCAAAGTGTTGAAAGGCTTCGATGTCGTGATATATATTGAAGAAATCTTTTGCATCATTTTCTGGTATATGTTGACGTAGTCGTAAATGAGTATCAATCTTAATTTCATGGAACTCCTTAAAATTATCATTAAATGACATATCACTCTCCCTCTACTTTCTTGCTGATTTGGTTATTTAATCCAGCCATGTTTGAACTCTACTCATTGTGTTCACATACATTATATCTTATCTAAGACTATAACAAAAGATAAAAGTGCGCTGTATATATCTACAACGCACTTCTCTTCTATTCTGTAACTAAAGCATAAGCTGAAACTTTTCTTATCTTTGATGTAATCAGCATTGAAGTAATGTATGAAAGCACAGCAAACGATATGCTAAAGACAACAATCCAGTCAAGCCTAACAATATAATGAGCCTTCATGATTCCCATGCCACTTTGAGCAATTGACATAATGGGATTGGTTAACCATGTACCAAGAACACTTCCTACAATGATTCCGACTAGTATTGATGGCATAACGGAAAATGTCATTTGGTTCATAAGCTGCAAGGTTGTAAAACCAATGGCTTTTTGAATACCAAGTTCTCTTCTACGTCTTATAACCAAGGAATTTAATACAAAGTATAGCACTAGAATAATTACCATAAAAGAAACACCAAGTACTGCCACACCAACCTTAGAAATAATGCTGGTATACATTCCCATCCCCTCTTCAAATTCTTTGTCAAGGTCCATGCTACCTGTAAGAATATCGCCATATTCATTACGTAATTTTTCTAAATATTGAACAGTATCTACATTATTTTCAAGGTATATAAATATATCATTAAACTGGAATTCAGGATAAAGTTTTAAATATCCTTCGTATGTTAAGGCAGAATTCATCCCAGCAAACATAGAACCCTGCTGTAAGCCAGTAATTAAATACTCTTTTTCTTCGCTCTGTCCTTTAACAATGACTGTGTCTCCTATTTCCGTGCCCATAAGCTTCGCCTGCCCGCCATTAATAGAAATTTCATTGTCATGGATTGGATATCTACCTTCATAAACAGCTTGCGTTCTTCTTGTACTGTAATCTTTCATTATAGAACAATGGCTGGTTAGATTTTCGATTGTAATGCTTGCTGCATCAATATTAAATTGTGCAAATGCGACACCATCACGCTCTTTTATCTCGCTTAAAAACGCTTCATTATCTGTTTCTAAAGGATTAATTCGCAGTTCTATATTTGCCACTTCACTTCCTGGCGTTTGAGCAAATACAGAAGTGTCTATTACTGTGTTATAAAACATTAGTAACCCAAAGACACCGACAAAACTAACCGACAAAGTAATCATACAAATCATCATACTCTGCTTTATATTTTGGAGTATATATTTTAAACCTAATGCTATATTTAGGCTTAACTTAGTCTTATCAAGTGAAACATGATTTTTTCGGAAATTATGAGTTGATATTCCACCTCTTAAAGCAATAATAGGGTTTAAATGTTTGATTTTTTGTGCCGTTAAAAAAGCAATTATCGTCACAACAGTTAGAACTATGAATAGTGTGCACAATGAATTTAGTAAATCAAAGCCTGGTTCCCATTTTAATGCCGATTGATGTGCAAGTATATCTGAAATAGCGGGTAAAATCATATAGGAAAGTGTAATTCCTATGATACAGCCAACAACAGCAATTAATAAAAACTGCAAAACAATAGAAACAATAATCTGTTTGCTGGTATATCCAAGAGCTTTTAAGGAGCCGATTTTTACCATGTCCTCTTCTATACTATTTTTAATTCTAAAACGTATAACAAGAATACATATTACCAGAATAATTAACGACAAAGCTACTAACATAATTGAAACAATGCTTGCCATCATGATTCTAGCAAGCTTACAAAGCGCTAGGTGAATACAAAAAATAGATTCTGATACATTATTATTATTTTTGATTTCCGTATTTATGTTTTGAGTTACATATTCATAAACATCTGTTTCAACAACGGCAGTATCCTTATATAACTTTGCGTGGAATGCAACACAGGTATGTTTTGACTTATTTAACACACGATTAAATTCATCTTCCGACAAATATCCACTAAGCATTCCAAGGTCAGGTGCAGAAAAGAATATATCTTCAATGAAGCCTTTTATTACGTACTCCTTCTCTTCGCCTCCAAATGTTACTGCTATTGTGTCGTGTAACTTATATCCCCACTCAATATTAAAGTAATATGCAACATAAACGGAGTTGTCATCTAGTGGAAGATATTCGCCAACAAACTTTTTATCTGATATATTTCGTTCAATATCACTATTAAAAAATGCCATACTCTGCTTTTTTTCTTCGTTAGCAGACTTTGTTATTGGAACCATTCTAACAATAAAAAGTTCACTCTCCACTTCCTTAATGTTATCATGATTTTCAATAAAGCTATATACATCATCATTTACATAATCCGTTGGTATTGTAATATAACAGTCACCTGTGTTTAACTCCTTTGACGTTTTTTCAAAATAGGTGCCGTAATTGAAAAGTAATAACACCCCAATATTTAACACAAATGCCGCAAGAATAAGCATAATACCTAGCGAAATAGTATGACCTTTGCTCTTTCTTATATTAGCAAAAGCAAGCATGAATATTTTATTCATTCTTACCACCCCATTTCTGAAAGAAATGCTTGAAGTGTTCTATGACGCTCCCTATTACCACTCTCGTATTTTCCTAAGTCACAGATGCCGTGAATAACACCATCTTTCATGTATAAAATACGATTCCCTCGTCTTGCTGATTTTAAGTCATGGGTAACCATAACGATACTTTGACCATTATTATTTTGCTGAGTAAGCACATTTAATGCAGCTGTTCCTGCGGCTGAATTTAAGGAACCAGTAGGCTCATCGGCAAATATAATTTGGGGATTATTAATAAGAGAACGTACTATTGCTGCTCTTTGTGCCTCGCCACCAGAAAGCTGTGATGGGAATTTACCCCATATATGCTCTTCTAAACCAACCTGAATTAACAATTTCTTGGCACGGTCTGCTATTTCACGCTTATTTTTGCTTACAAGTAGACCACAGGCAATAATATTATCAAGCACACTCATATTGTCAAGGAGATACATTTGTTGAAAAACAAAGCCACAGTTCTTTCTTCTGAACACAGCAAGGTGGTCATTTGAAAAACCGGATATATCTTCATCAAGAACCTTGATTTTCCCCAAGGTTGGCTTATCCATTCCAGAAATTGCATATAAAAGTGTGGACTTTCCAGCGCCTGAAGACCCCATAATTACTGTAAAATCTCCTTCATAGATATCAATATCCAGATTCTTTAGTACATGCTGTTGAATTCCACCATTGGAAAATGTTTTGCACAGCTTATCTGTTTTTATAATTATGTTACTCATAATGTTTCCTTCCTTTACTAAAAAAATAAGATTGTATCGCTACAACCTTACTTTAACAGCATATGCCTTAACAGGTCTTGAAAAAATCCTTAACCAATTCTTAAATCTTATACCAATTTGAGTATAAGAATAACTTTAAAACCATTATGTGTATTTTCACAAATAATATCACCCTGCATTTTGTTCATAAGATAGCGGGAAATATAAAGTCCGAGACCAGTTCCTGACTTACCTTCTGCGTTCTTGGCACGATAGAATTTATTACATAATAATGAGATTTCATCCTCATTCACACCATTTCCAAAATCAATAAACTCCAGTATTAAATGATTATCTTCAAAATAGGAATTCAGCTTTATTTCCGTATCAGCATACTTATATGAATTACTAATAATATTGTCAATTACCTGGGTAAGTCGATTTGCATCTGCATAAATAAGGCACTCTGGAATAGCAATCTCTTCTATTTTGTTAAAATAATCTGCCCTATATATGATATCGGATAAACACTTGCTGTCCTGCTCCGCGGGTTCAACCTTTAACTCTTGTAGTTCCTCCAAAGTGGCATTAAACATATTGGTAATTAATGTATTTATTTGGTCAGCCTTTTGATTAATCGTATCTAAATGATGAAGGTCACTTGATATAATCTGCCCTTCTATAATTGCTTTTGTTGAAAGTAACTCTGATATTGCCTTTATGGATGCGATAGGAGTCTTAATATCATGGCTAAGCTGCGCTACTAGTTCTTTTTTGCTCTTGTTCGCTTGTTGCTCTGCCACGCGGGCGGCTTTTAGTTCCACTCTCATTATGTCAAAGCTTTCTGTAAATGCACCAAAAATATTGCGTTTGTCCATCTCAAGTGGAATATCCAGATTTCCTGTAGCTACATTTTTTGCAAAGTCTTGTAGCTTGTGAAATGGTCGATAAATCACTCTATATATGTGAAAGGCAAACATAAGGCAAATAGCCATAAAAACGGATAATACTACAACACAGGTGGTGAAAAGTTCTTTTTTATGTAAATGCAAGCTATCATAATAGTCATTATATATAACCAGCTTTCCAAGCAAGATATCTTTTTCATAAATATCTACAATTGTATCACGGTGGATAATAGCTAAGTTCATATTATCATATATTTTTTCCGCTGTTTGAGTAATTACATGGTTATTTACATCTAGTACCGTATACTCAAGTCCATGATTATCAATGGAAGCAAGGTCTAAACGCTCCCAATTCTCACTAATAGATTGTGCAATATCGTTTACAACAATAATATCTAAAGAGGGCGACTTTATTTCATTTATTTCATACATGAAATAGGCAATTGCAACTGCAAAAATCGCCAATAGTGTTAGTAAAAAAACATATATACTTTTCTTCATCTATTCATTTCCCATATCAAATATGTAGCCCTTACCCCATATTGTCTTTATATATTTAGAGTCGTTGGGATCATCTTCAATCTTCTCTCTTAGGCGTCTTATATGAACGTTAAGTGTACCATCACCCGTAAAGCTGTCCTTCCAAACATTTGCAAACAGCTCCTCTTTTGTCACCGGCCGATTCTTATTTTGTACTAGATATAAAAGAAGCTTGTACTCCATTGTTTTTAGCTTGATTTCCAGGTCATTTTTGTATAGTCGCTCTGAATACTGGTCAATTCTAAAAGAGTCAAAGCTAATTTGATTTTCATTTGTGCCAGCAGAAGCATTTTGAATAGCTTTGCACCGTTTTAAAACGGCATTGACCTTAGCTAAAAGAATACTAAGCGAATAGGGCTTTTGAATATAGTCATCTCCACCAATTCCTAAAGCAAGTAAAATGTCATCATCACTGGTTCTGGCACTAACGAAAAGTATCGGAATATCCAAGACTTGCCTAAGCTTTTTACATAATTCAAATCCAGAATCATTTCCTAAATTAATATCTAACAAAATTAAATCCGCAGTATTGCAAGTCAAAAAATCATAGCACTCTTTTTGACTTGATACCCAATAGGTTTTCAAATCAAACATATTAAAATATTCACAAGTGCTTTCAGAAAGTGCAATTTCATCATCTACGATCAGGCAATTATAATGCATGAAGTTTATTTCCTTCCTAGAAAATTCTATACCAAATCACTTAGTTAGTTGCTTGACTATATTCAAATTCTAACAAGGGAAATGAATCTTGCAAATAGGCGTCAAATTCCTTTTTAAAGGCGTCAATCTTCCTTTGTAACTCATCTTCAGATGTTGTAGTATTAATCCAATTTTCAGCCTCATTTGAAGCATAAATCACTTCATTTCCATCTGCATCTAGGCTAAATATTTTATAGGAATAGGCATAGATACCTTGATTTATCGTTGGGAAATACTGTGCCAAATAATCTTTTCCATCAATATGCGTTACATAAATAAAGGTAGACTCTGTATGATGAACATCCCAAGTCCAAACAGGATTATAGTCATCAGAAGCTAAATATACTGAAATACTTCCAAAGCCTGGTGTTTTAACACCTTGATACTCCTTTAAAACCTCTTGCTTTACCCTTATTTTTTCTTTTATGCTATCCTGATTTACATCCGCATAAAAGGATTCATTTACTAGGTACTCTTTTGGAGTGTCATTCACTGCAAGTGGGTCATCTGGTAGACAGATAAGCTTTCCTAATTCCCAGCTATCGTTTCCTTTGTAGCTTACCTTTGTAACCAAATAATTATTTATATCTAGGGCTTGCGGCCAACTTGAACGTCTTTTTTCCACTTGGGCTATCATTTCAATCTGATTATCTTCATTAAATTCAAAGTTGATAAAGCTTTCAACGGAGAAATAATACTTTTCATCATCAAATAGTTTTTCGTCACTTGCAACGGTAAATGAATCTTCAGCTAAATTACCATCAACAAGCAAGTAATAGGAATCGCCCTCTCTTCTCGTTGTTAGATGCTCTAAGAGTGCATTGATATATTCAGTATATGAATAATGATATAGAATCCAATCTCCATCATCTGTCTGATCAGCCATAAATAAAGATTCAATAGACAAACCTGTACCATGAGCAAAGTAAAGAATTATAGCTAACTCTTCTGTACCATCACTGTCAAAATCTGAAACCAAATACTCTGGTTCAACCATGTAATTCGATGTATATGGGCAATACTCTGTATAAATATAGTGATTATCAGGTGAAAGTATTATTAATGCACTTGTATCACCCTTACCGTATACTTTGAAGGAACCAGGCTCGCCAATTAAATAATATTGTGAGGCTATTTTTTCATCGATTTCTCCGGTATTTGTATCCTTTATATACTGATGACATAAGGTATACCAATCTTTATATTTGGCAGTATTATTTGAAAGAAGCTTCTTAATAGTAGCTTGGTCATATTCG